>DAOWNP010000224.1 GCA_030642545.1 Desulfobacteraceae bacterium
AAAAAGCTGGGGAAAATGCTCGGCAATATCAAGACACCAGCTTTTTATACATGATGATATCCCATACACTTCTCATAATAGTGCCATGTGTTCTGAAATAACTATCAGGGATGATTGTCTAAATACAATTATAAATTTTTGTGGAAATTTTCTTAAGGAAAAAAGTGCTCCCGGATCTGATCCTGGATTGTGTGTAGCAGTTATTTCACATAAATTAGACATGGGAAAAGCTATTGTATTTGGTAAAATGGCAAAAAAGATGGTGCTTACAAAAGATAGTGCTTATAAAATTGCAAAAGAGTTAGATATTCATCTTTCGGAACACGGAGGTACAGGGCAGGGTGTTGTTGGAAGTGTTGCCGGAGTCGGATTAAGGCTAAGCGGAAATGATGGAAGGTTTAGAGGCTGGTATGATATAGGTAGAGCAGGGGATACTATCAGTGTAAAAGAGCTTAAATCAAATCATTTTATTGATGCGGTTAAAAGTGAATCAGGTGAAATCCTTTTGGATGAAACAGTTGTTTGTTTTGGTGAAGATAAATTAAAAACTGTTTTAAAGGATGCAATGCAGGTCGTGCTTGTAAAGGAAAACAGAAATGCGCCCGATCATATAAAATGGAAAACCCTGATAAAACAAGAGGTTAAAGCATATTAAAAATTAAAAATAAAATGCATAATCTGATAAATATTTTAAAAAAACCGGTAGATAAAGTAAGTGAAAATAGTTATTTTACAATCTGTATTGTAGCAAACGGTTATGTTTCTGATTATAATTTTTTTAAAAACAGGTTAGATCAGGCAGATTTTATAATTTGTGCAGACGGAGGGGCAAAACATCTTTACAAAATTAAAAAGATACCTGATATTATTATAGGTGATTTAGACTCCTTATGTAAAAAACAAATCTCTTATTTTGAATGTAAAAAGGTAAAATTTATAAAATATCCTGCCAAGAAAGATGCTACAGATACAGAGCTTGCAACAGATTATGCAAAAGAGATGAATCCTTATGAGATTATATATCTTGCATGTACAGGAAACAGAATTGATCATGTTTTATCTAACATATCAATGTTAAAACGAAATCTTGATAATAATATTTTAAGCAGAATAACAGATGAAAATAATGAAATATTTTTAATTAATAAATGTATTGAAATTTCAGGAGAAATAGGTGATATAATATCACTTGTACCATATTCACAAACAGTTAAGGGAATATATTCAAAAGGTTTGGAATATCCTTTAAAGAATTTTACAATGAAGTCAGGAACATCTATTGGTATAAGTAACAGGCTCGTTTTATCAAAAGCTAAAATAACAATAAAAAAAGGAGAGCTTCTTGTTATAAAATCAGTTCCTTAAGTTAACTGTGTTTTTTATATAAATCTTCATCCTTTTTAAATGCTGCATTCCACCGTTTTTCATAAATTAATAATTTATCCATAAGGTTGTTTAATAAAAATTTAATATTTTTATATGGAAGACTGTGTGTTTTATTTTCAAATGCTCTTATTTCATGGATAAAAGATTCATGTCTTGGGTAAGGGTTGTTTTTTCTGTTTAAAAGATAAGCAATTACTTTTTTATCAATAATATTGATTTTGTTTTTATAATAGAAAATCTTGGTTGTAATTTCAGTTTCAGTGGAATTATACATAAGTAGCACTTTTTTTAAAAGTAGATTTTTATCAAAGATATAAATCCTATTCAAGCATAAGTATTTTTAAAATTAAAGATTAATTTGTGTTTTTATTATTTGTCCACAAGGAGACTGACATGGCAAGAGTCATACTTGAACCTCTAACTAAGTACAGGTTTAAAACAGAGATAGTTGTAAGTATTAATGATATAAACTTTGCTGGTCATTTAGGAAATGAGAAAATACTGGAGTTTATAAATGAAGCAAGAACGAGATTTTTTGATGAATATAAGTTTGCTCAAATGGATGAAAACCAGATTGGTTATGTAGTAGCTGATGCTTCAATTATATTTAAAAGTGAGGTGTTTTATCCTGATACTGTTTTGATTGAGGCTGATGTAGTTGAGTTTAATAAATATGGATGTGATCTTGTATTCAGACTATCAAGTGCAATAAGTAAAATTGAAATTGCACTTGCAAAAACAGGCATGGTTTTTTTTGATTATAAAAACAGAAAAGTTTCAAAGGTAACCAAAAACTTTATGGATATATTTGGATAAAAAGAGAGGATATATAATATGGCAGAAAAATTTAAAATGAAAATATTATGTATAGGTGCAGGTTATGTGGGCGGACCTACCATGGCAATGATTGCTCATAAATGCCCGCAATATAAGATTGTTGTTGTAGATATTAATAAAGAGAAAATAGATGCCTGGAACTCTGATGAATTGCCTATTTATGAACCGGGATTATATGATGTGGTAAAATCTGCACGCGGCAGAAATCTTTTTTTTAGTACTGATGTAGACAAATGGATAAAAGAGTGTTCTGTGATTTTTGTGAGTGTTAACACGCCTACAAAAACTTATGGTGTTGGTGCTGGTATGGCGGCTGATCTTATGTACTGGGAAAAGACAGCAAGAAGAATATTAGAATGTGCAGAATCAGATAAAATAATAGTAGAAAAGAGTACTCTGCCTGTAAAAACAGCACAAGCAATGGAGAGGATATTAAACAGTGGTGAAAACAGCAGAGTCAAATTTGAAGTTCTCTCAAATCCTGAATTTCTCGCTGAAGGCACAGCAATGGAGGATATAAAAAATCCTGACAGAGTTCTTATTGGGTCTATGCAGACAGACAGCGGAATAAAAGCAAGAGATGTTCTTTGTGAAATTTATTCGAACTGGGTAGATAAAGAAAAAATATTAACATCAAATATCTGGAGTAGTGAACTTTCAAAATTAGTGGCAAATGCTTTTTTAGCTCAACGTATCTCATCTGTAAATTCTATTTCAGCTTTGTGTGAGAAGACAGATGCAAATATAGACGAAATAACAAATGCTATTGGAACTGATACAAGAATAGGGAATAAATTTTTAAAGGCAAGTGTTGGCTTTGGAGGCTCATGTTTTAAAAAGGATATTTTAAATCTTGTTTATATTTGTCGAACTTATGGTTTGACTGAAGAGGCTGATTACTGGGAAAATGTAACAAAAATAAACAGGCATCAGAAGCAGAGGTTTGTATTAAAAATGCTTTCCTCCATGTTTAATACTTTGGCTGATAAAAGGATTTGTCTTTTTGGTTTTGCATTTAAAGCTGATACGGGTGATACAAGAGAAACACCTGCTCTGTTTGTTGCAAAAAAGCTTGTTGAAGAAAATGCAAAAGTTATTATAACTGACCCAAAAGCAATATCAAATGCTAAATCAGATTTGTCAGATTACAGTTTGAAAATTGAGTATATTGTAGATCCTTATGAGGCTGCAGATAAATCCCATGCTATTGCAATAATGACAGAATGGTCTTTATATAAGGAACTTGATTATGAAAAAATATTTTCATCAATGGAAAAGCCGGCATTTATTTTTGATGGACGTAATATAGTAGATCATAAAAAACTTTATAATATAGGATTTAATGTTTATCCAACAGGTAAATCACCTTTAACACATTTTTAGAGAACAGGAAGCATTTAAAAAAAATGAAATATTTTGAAACAAAGAGAGTGTTGGTTACAGGAGGTGCTGGTTTTTTAGGATCTCACCTTTGTGAAAAGCTGTTAGATTCAGGTTTTGATGTTTTATGTCTTGATAATTTTTTTACAGGAAGTAAAAAAAATATTGCCCATTTGATGGATAATTCTGCATTTGAACTGATTCGTCACGATCTTGTTCACCCGTTATTTTTAGAAGTAGACGAAATTTACAATCTTGCATGTCCTGCATCACCTGTACATTATCAGTATAACCCTGTTAAAACGACAAAGACGAGTGTAATGGGTGCTATAAATATGTTGGGGCTTGCTAAAAGAGTAAATGCAAAAATACTTCAGGCATCTACAAGTGAAATTTATGGTAATCCGGCAGTACATCCTCAAACAGAAGAGTATTGGGGTAATGTAAATACCATAGGTATCAGATCTTGTTATGATGAGGGAAAACGTTGTGCTGAAACACTTTTTTTTGATTATTTCAGACAAAACAGTGTAAAAATTAAAGTTGTGAGAATATTTAATACATATGGTCCCAGAATGCATCCAAATGACGGAAGGGTTGTAAGTAATTTTATAGTTCAGGCACTGTTAAATAAAGATATAACAATTTATGGGGATGGTACCCAAACAAGATCTTTTTGTTATGTCGATGATTTAACAGAAGGAATGGTGTTAATGATGAATAGTTCAGATGAATTTACAGGTCCTGTAAATTTGGGTAATCCTGATGAATTTACCATTCTCGAATTGGCTGAAAAAATTTTAAAAATAACAGGATCAGCATCAAAAATAGTTTTTAAGCCTTTGCCTTCTGATGATCCTTTGAGAAGAAAACCAGATATCAGTCTTGCAGGGGAAAAACTTGAATGGAAACCTGATATAGGTTTAGATTATGGAATTAAAAAAACAATAACCTATTTTGAAAAAATGCTTAGTAAAAAAATGCTTACTATCAGGTAGAAAATATCAGTAGTGTCCGGTTAGGAAATGGCAAGAAGCAAAATAGATAAAATAGGCAAAATACGGAAAGTTTAATTGTTTTTTCCGCTATTTTAGAATA
>DAOWNP010000043.1 GCA_030642545.1 Desulfobacteraceae bacterium
CCAGAATGATAATTTCAGGCGGCCAGGTCCTATACGTTTTACAGGGCGAAGTGAAGAAGACAGACCAATAACTCTTAAATTGAATGCTCTTGGATCTACTGAATTATAAAGGAAAAACTATTTTTATTTTGTCTTGAGATAGTGCTTTATCAGGGGAAATATTAACAGAGTTTAATGAAAACAGATTTTTAATTTTTTTAATATTTATATTTTTATTTCCTCTCATTTTAGAAATATCTCTATGGTTAACAAGCAGTGTAACTTCATCAAAAGAAGATTCTCTTTTTTTTATTAAAGAAACAGCTTTATCAAAAAAAATTTCAGAAAAAACAAGCTGCCCAAAAGCAGGGTGATACGGACCTGCAATAAGTGATTCTTTTTCCATATCTATTGATGCCTGTAATCCAATTCTTATTACAGGAATATCATTCTTTTTTAAAAAAAGGTATATTTTTTTAACTAATGAGACAGCATGTTCCAGAGTTAAAGGGGTATATTTGCCATTTTTGTACCATTTGGCAAGTAAACTTTGTTTTAAAATTAGTGTTGGATATATTCTCATAAAATCGGGTTTTAATAAAACAGCTTTATATGCGGTAGACATTGATCTGCTGTCATTGTCTTTGGGGAGACCTACCATCATTTGAAGACCGACTTCATAACCATGTTCTTTTAACATGTAGACTGCATTTTTTGTATCATCTGCTGTATGGCCTCTGTTTGAAGATAGAAGAACCTCATTGTTCATTGACTGCATTCCCAGTTCAATGGTTGATACAGGGAAATCTCTTATTATATCCATTGTTTTTTTACATATTGTTTCAGGTCGTGTTGAAAATCTTATTGTATCAACTTTACCCTGAATAATAAAATTACTGGCTTCTGTGAGTAAATATTTTATAAGCTTTTCATCAATACCTAAAAAAGTTCCTCCGTAAAAAGCAATTTGGCTTTTTTTTGAAAATTTATTATAACTTATAAATTTTTCAATATGTGCTCTTAAATGATTTCTTGCTATTTCTTTGCAATTTTTACTTGTTATTGCTGTTTGATTACAAAAGGTACATTTATGAGGACAGCCTAAATTTGGAATAAAAACAGGAATAATAAATCGGGAATTGTTCATTTAATTTTACTGTTATCAAGAAGTTTAATGGCTTTTTTTGCAGCATCCTGTTCGGCTATTTTTTTTGTTTTTCCAACACCTTTCGTATTGATAGAACATACACTCATTTTAACACAAAAAGTTTTATTATGATCAGGTCCCTGTTCATCAATTACTGAATAAACAGGCGTTATTTTATGAGTTGTTTGAATTAATTCTTGTAATTTACTTTTATAATCTCTGCCTGATTCAGCTATGCCTACGGATTTTATTGAAGAGTTGAAATGATAAGTAATAACTGAAAATACTTTTTCAAATCCGGCATCTATGTATATAGCTGATATTATAGCTTCAAAAGTATCAGCAAGAATAGAGGGTTTTTTACTTCCTTTTGTTTGAATCTCACCTTTTCCTAAAAAAACAAAAGAACCAATATCTATACTGTTTGCTATTGAGGCAAGGCTGAATTCATTAACAAGATTTGCACGGGTTATGGAAAGCTCTCCTTCATTCATACAGGGATAAAGTTCCATTAAAATTTGTCCAATAATAAGATTAAGAACAGCATCGCCTAAAAATTCCAGACGTTCATTGCTTGTAATATTTTTATCAAAACTCTCATTTACATAAGATCTGTGATAAAGTGCATTTTTTAGAAGATTTTTATTTTTAAATTTATATGAAATATTTTTCTCAAGTATGGACAGGTCTTTTTTTTTCATCTGTTTTTGTATGCAAATAGATAGTTTTGTAAAATCCTGATAAACTTATATGGATTCGATTTTTTTTAAAATATTTTTATATACAGAATACGGGATATTAAGATTTCCTTTTCCTGTTCCCATTTTAATATCAGGTTTTAATGAGCCATGAAAATCAGATCCTCCTGTAGGTAAAAGATCGTATTTTTCAGCTATATTAAAGTAATAAACAGTTTGTTGTTTAGTATGTTCGGAATAGTATACCTCTATTCCCATAAGCCCTTTGTTTTTAAGATATTTTATGAGCTTTTCAAATAAATCCTGATCTTTTATATTTAAAAGTCCAGGGTGGGCTAAGACAGGAACTCCTCCTGCACAACGGATAATGTTTATGGCTTTGCTGCAATCAACTTTATATTTTTCAATATAGGCAGCTTTCCCTTTTGCAAGATATTTGTCAAAAGCTTCTTTTATTGAATTTGAAAAACCTTTTTTAACCATTAAACCAGCTATATGAGGTCGTCCTAACTGCCCATTGCCTGAATATTGGCAAACTTCATCCATAGACAAATCAATTCCAAGCTGGTTAAGTTTTTTTATGATTTTGGGATTTCTGTCTTTTCTTGCTTTTTGAAGTTTATCTAATGTTTTGTTTAAGGCTTCATCATCTATTTTTATGGCATAACCGAGTACATGAAGACTTCCTGATTTGTCTAAGAAATCAGGTGGCGAAGTACTTATTTCAACTCCGGTAAGAAGCTTTACAGGAGACAGGCGTTTACTTTGAATAAGTTTTTTTATACCATCTATAGAGTCATGATCTGTTATCGCAATAACTGACAGATTTAAAGATTCAGCAAGATCTAAAATTTCATAAGGACTTAATGTTCCGTCTGAGTCAGTGGAATGTATATGAAGATCAATCTTTTTTTCCATATTAAATGCCAAGTGCTTTTTCCATAGCTTCTTCTTTTGTTTTACAAAGAATACACTGAGTTGTTACCGGTCTTGCTTTTAATCTTTCTATAGAGATATCTTCATCACATGATTCACATATTCCAAATGTATTATTTTCTATTCGTCCCAGAGCTTTTTTTATTTTTTTGATAAGCTTATGTTCTCTATCTCTAATTCTAAGCATAAAATTACGATTTTCTTCATGAGATGCTCTGTCTGTAGGATCTGGAAAATTTTCTTTAACAACAATCATACCTGAAACAGTATCATCTGCCTGATCAAGAAGACTTTCGAGCCGTTTTGTAAGAAGCTCTTTAAAATATTGTATATCTTCCTTCTTCATACTAAAAAACCCTTTTTATTTGTTTTTTTTTATATTATTTAAAGATTGATAATGCTATTTGTATTATCAAAATAGAAAATAATAATATATCAGTAGAAATGTTTTGTGTAAAGGTTAAAAAATTAAATTCATTTTTGTTTCTTATATTGTAAGAAAAATTTTAAGAAATGAGGACAAAAAGTTAAAACTAATAAAGGAGAACCTAAATGAAATTTTTAATTATAGGTGGTGATGCTGCCGGAATGAGTGCTGCCAGCAGGGCAAAAAGAAATATGGCTGATATGGAAATTACTGTTTTAGAAAAAACAAATGATGTTTCATATAGTGCATGCGGTATGCCGTATAATATTGCAAACCCTGAAAGAGATATTGAGGATCTTGTTGTAAGGCAAGCCAGTGTTTTCAGGAAAAAACAGGGGATTAATCTTTTTACCGGGTATTTTGTCGAAAAAATTAATTCAACAGATAAAAAAGTTTCAGGAACTACAGATCAGGGAAATCAGTTTGAGTTTTCCTATGACAAATTATTGATTGCAACAGGTGGGTCTCCTGTCATCCCAGATATTCCCGGCTTTAATCTTCCAGGAGTTATGGCATTAAAAAACCTTGATCATGGCAGAAAAATTAAAGCATATATTAAAAAAAACAGAGTCAAAAAAGTTGTTATTATTGGAATGGGTTATATAGGTCTTGAGATGTGTGAAGCTCTTCAAGAACAATCAATTGAGGTAAGTATGGTAAAACCGGGCAAGACTTTTCTTCCATGGATGGATAGTGAGCTCTCAGATATTGTTAAAAAAGAAATCAAGTATTATAAAGTTAAAATTTATGCTGGATATCCAATAGACAGAATTGAATCTGATAACAGCAAATTAAAAGTAATATGTACCGGATTAACGCTTGAAGCTGATATGGTACTAATTGCTATTGGTGTAAAGCCAAATAGTGAACTGGCTGTAAATGCAGGAATTAAAATTGGAATAAACCATTCAATTGCTGTAGACAGTCATCTCCTGACATCTGATAATAACATATATGCTGCTGGTGATTGTGCAGATGCAAACCATATCGTTACAGGAGAAAAAACATGGATTCCGCTTGCACTAAGAGCAAACAGAGCTGGCTGGGCAGTAGCTGATAATGTATCTGGGAAAAACATGGAACTTCCCGGAATTGTTGGTACAGCTGTATTTAAAGTATTTAATCTTGAGATTGCCCGTGCCGGCCTTACTGAAAAAGAAGCAAAGAAATATGGGTTTAATCCGGTATCTGTTACCATAAAAACAAGCTCTCGTGCTCATGCTCATCCCGGTTCATCAACTATATGGATTCATATAACAGGAGATAAAAAATCAGGTCGTCTTCTTGGTGTGCAAATGGCAGGAAAAGAAGGTGTTGCTCATAGAATTAATGCAGTTGCAGTAGCACTTCATACTCACATGACTGTTGATCAGTTCAGTCAAACGGACCTTGCTTATGCACCTCCGTTTGGACCGGTTTGGGATCCTTTATTAACTGCAGCTAATCAGCTTTTGAAAAAGTTATAGACTGCTTTATATGAAAATGATGAATTATGAATGGTAAATTATGAATTAAGGAATTCTACTAATTTATAATTTGCCAGTAAGCTTTATTTAATTTTCATGCTTCGTTGTGCCTGTCAGGGCATGGGTGTCACATCGTATGTTCCGGAAATATTAGCGAACACACTGATTTTACTAAACCATTCTATCAGATACTCATTTAATAAAATCAAATAGCTACAAGGCATAAAAACAAGCTAACTGGAACATACATTTTAAATATCTTGATGATTTAAGTACGGGAAAGAAGAAATTTTCATTCCGCAGGCAACCTGTCGCCTTAATCCCTATAATTTTATCCTTGTTTTTTAAAGTTATAACATATTTGTGCTTTATGTAAAACAAACTTCTTACAAATATGTATTTCCCTTTAAGTATTTTACAAATCTGTATATGCGTTTATGTCTTTCTGAGAGTTTTGACATTAGTTGAGTATTTATTATTATATGTTATTTCAGATAGATATACATAGCTGTATTTGTGTATATTGTTTAATGGCACTTTGTTTGCATATGAGGATAAATAGAAGTTTTTGTGATTATCATTTGTATGAATTGATTAGTATTTGCGGCTTTTTTAGATATTTAAAGCTTATGTTGTGATCTCGTTAATATTTGTTGTTAAAAATAGTTTAAGGAGTTTAGAAAGATGAAAATTAAAAGTGTATTTTTGTTATTTATACTGTTATTTATACCATGCTCATCCGTATTTGCCGGAGAAGGAGTATTAAATTCAGGGGATACAGCCTGGATAATTATGTCAACGGCTCTTGTGATGATGATGACTCCTGCTGGTTTGGCTATGTTTTATGGGGGAATGTCACGACATAAAAACCTGCTAAATACTTTTGGTATGACATTTGTTGCTTATTGTATTGTCAGTGTAATATGGGTATTATGGGGTTATTCACTTGCTTTTGGAGAGAGTTCAGGTACGTTAATAGGAAACCTGCAACATCTTTTTCTATCAGGAATAGATATAAATAGTGTTTCAGGATCAATTCCTACTCTTTTGTTTGTTGTTTTTCAGATGACATTTGCATGTATTACTGTTGCATTGATTCTTGGGTCTGTAGTAGGACGTATGAAATTTTCATCGTGGATTGTTTTTGTTGTATTGTGGGTCACATTTATTTATACACCTGTTTGCAACTGGGTCTGGGGAGGTGGATGGTTAGATGGTATAGGAGCACTTGATTTTGCAGGTGGAAATGTTGTTCATATAAATGCAGGAGTGGCTGGTCTTGTTCTTTCTCTTGTACTTGGCAAACGAACAGGATATGGCACGGAACCAATGTTTCCATCAAGTGTTGCATTTACCTCTGTAGGTGCAGCTCTTTTATGGTTTGGGTGGTTTGGCTTTAATGCTGGCAGTACCCTTGCTGCAAACGGGCTTGCTGCTTCAGCTTTTATTGTTACAAATACATCAGCTGCAATGGGTGCTCTTGGATGGATGGTTGCAGAATGGTTTTATAATAAAAAACCAACTATTCTTGGCATAGCTTCAGGTGTAGTTGCAGGTCTTGTGGGAATTACACCGGCAGCAGGATTTGTAACTCTTTCTGCATCGCTTATTATTGGTCTTGTAGCTGGCATTATTGGTTTTTTTAGTGTAGCTGTTATAAAACAGAAAATAGGTTATGATGATTCTCTTGATGCATTTGGAGTTCATGGTGTTTGTGGTATGTGGGGAGCAATCGCTACTGGTTTATTTGCGTGCCCGTCAATTACAGAAGGGGCAAGAGGTTTTTTTTATGGAAATCCGGGACAGGTTTGGATACAGTTTATATCTATAGTAGCGACTGTTGCATTTAGTGCTATTGGAACTTTGATAGTGGTTTATATAACAAAAATATTAACAGGCGGTCTGCGGGTTACAAAAGAAGATGAAGTTATTGGACTTGATAATTCACTACATGGCGAAAGAGCTTTTGATATAGATTAATTAAGGAGAGTATATATAAATGAAAAAGATTGAGGCAATTATAAAGCCTTTTAAACTTGATGAGGTTAAAGACGCTTTGAATTCAATTGGAATTCAGGGGATGACTATTTCAGAAGTAAAAGGATATGGCAGGCAGAAGGGGCATACGGAGATTTACAGGGGTGCAGAATATATTGTGGATTTTGTTCCGAAAATAAAAATAGAAATAGTTCTTTCTGCTGATATGGCAAATACAGCTATAGAGGTAATTCAAAAAATAGCAAATACCGGAAAGGTAGGAGACGGTAAAATGTTTGTTCTGCCTGTTGAACAGGCTGTCAGAATTCGTACCGGAGAAAAAGATATAGATGCTATTTAACATATACAATATGTTTTGTACTATAAGATTTATAGATAGGGATGGTTATAACATCAGCTATCAGATATCAAAGTGTAAGGGTCATGGAAACAAATATAGCAGAATTGAAAAAAAAAAGAGAGGGTTTGATTTTACAATTATTGAAAGATGAAATTCCTGATTTTACAGACAGGCATTCTGCTCTTTTTGATGATTATTTTTGTAAAAGTTATGAAAACAGTGCTGTTGGACTCAGGCTTAGTATTGCAAAAAATCCCTATGCAATTATAGCTCTTGGTGGTTATGGTAGAAAGGATCAGTGTATACACTCTGATGTGGATATGCTTTTTCTTTTTGATAAATCAGTACCTGATGCAGCTGAAGAACTAATTAAAGAAATTGTTTTTCCTTTATGGGATATAGGGCTTGATGTGGGATATGCAACCAGATCCGTTAAAGATTGTATAGCTATAGCAGGGGAGGATTTAACTGCTCTTTCTGCACTTTTTGACGGACGCTTTATTTGTGGAATTTCAAATCTGGTTACAAAAATGTATGAGAAGCTTTACAAAAAAGTTATTTATTCGCGTTCGAAAAAAATTGTATCTATGCTTGTTGAAGAAAGTATAGAAAGGCATATTCATTATGGAGATTCTTCATATCTTTTAGAACCAAATCTAAAAGAAGGTCAGGGAGGATTAAGGGATTTTCATACTATGCTGTGGATTGCTAAAATAAAGTCAGGATTAAAGCAAACACGGGATCTGGAATACTTTGGATATTTATCGGATAAAGAATTTAAGCTTATGAAGCAGTCTATAGAATTTATTCATGATGTGCGAAATAGATTGCACTATATAGCTGGAAGAAAAAATGACCAGCTTCATATGGAATATCAGATAAAGCTTGCTGATATGATGAAATTCAGAAAAAAAAACGGGCGGGAGTCTGTTGAAATATTTTTGGGTAAATTGCATGGTTGTATGGAGCAGATTAAACAGCAGCATTTGATTTTTTTGTCAGAGCCTGGTTGTTTGAAACCCAGGATTTTGATGAAAAGTATATTGGGAAATAAAACACAAATTTGCGGGTTAAAAGTTAATAAACGTAATATGCTGGAATTTGTTTCTATGGAAGCAGTTATTAAATCTCCAGAGCTTTTACTGAAAATTTTTGTAGAGAGTGCGAATAAAAAAATTCCTATTAGTGCTCTTTCAAAGCGTATAATTAAAGATCTTCTCTATCTTGTTGATGATGAATTTAGAAAAAATGAATCTATAGTAAAAGATTTTGAGTATGTTCTAATCTCTCCTCCAATAACATTTAATATTTTAAATGAAATGTTAAATACCGGATTTCTGGTTAGTTTTATTCCGGAATTTGGTGAAATTGTAAGCAGAATACAATATAATGAATATCATATATATCCGGTGGGTAAACACTCCATAAAAACGGTTCTCGCTGCTAAAAGTTTTAAAAATGAAGAAGAGACAGAGCAATTAACAGCATTATTGTATAACAGGCTTTCTGATAAAGCAGTCTTGCTCTGGGCATGTCTCCTGCATGATATAGGTAAAAGTGAAAACAGTGCTAACCACTCTGAGACTGGTGCAGTAGCAGTAGTTAGAATACTTGCACGATATGGTATGAAAGAAAAGCAGATTGATACAGTTTCATTTCTTGTTCGAAACCATCTTTTTCTTATTCAAACTGCAACAAGAAGAGATATTAATATTGAAGAGACAGCTGTTTTTTGTGCAAGAAATATAAAAGATATAGAAAGACTTAAAATGCTTTATCTTTTAACAATAGCAGATTCTATATCAACAGGACCTAAGGCATGGAATAGCTGGATAGCAACACTGCTTTCAGAACTTTTTGTAAAAACATTGAATGTTTTAAAAAAAGGAGAACTCGCAACTACAGAGGCTGTTGAAAGAGTTCAATATAAACAAAATGAGCTTAAACGGTTGCTTACAGCAAACAATGCAGGAAAAAGAGCTGAAAAATGTATAGATTCAATGTCTCTCAGGTATTTTTTGTATGTTCCTGTTGTTGATATGCCGGAGCATATCAAGCTTTATCAGAGGATAGGTGAATCAAAATTTGTATGGGATATAAAAAAAGATGAATTGTCTAATACAAGGATCATGACAGTATGTGCTAAAAACAGACCCGGTCTATTTTCAAAAATAGCCGGTGTGTTGACTTTAAGTAATCTTGAAATTTTAGAAGCACAGGTATATACATGGAAAAATGATATTGCGTTTGATATTTTTCGTGTAACTCCTCCAAAGGATTTGATATTTGAAGATGAAAAATGGATACACACCTCAAAAGAGCTTAATGCGGTTCTTGACTATGATATAAATCTTTCTGTAAGAGTATATGACAAAATATCCCATACAGAGCCTCAAAAACTTCATACATTTAAAAAGCCATTGCAGATAAATGTGGACAATGAAAGTTCTGATTTTTTTTCGATTATTGAAGTTTTTTCTTATAATCACCCCGGACTTTTGTATAGTATTACAGATGTTTTGTTTAAGTGCGGGCTTGATATATATGTAGCAAAAATAGCCACTCATGTAGATCAAATTGCGGATATTTTATGTAAGAAATTTTTACGGAGAAAAAATGATTGCTGAAGAACAGAAGGAAAATATAATAAAGAAAATTGAAGAAATATTTCCTGCAGATTATTAATTAAAGGAATGGGAACAAAATAACTTCCACAAATAGCCCTGTGCGAATTCGGACTTTTAGGAATATGTTTATAACAATGAAAATTGTATTGGCTTTGATAAGTATAATTGTTTTAACTTTTTTATATCTTACTATTACAGACTACAAGCCCGATTTAGAAATAAAAATATCCAATAATGATAATGCAGAAATTTTAAATAAAAACACTTTTGATATTATAACTTGGAATATTGGCTATGCAGGGCTTGGCGAAGACATGGACTTTTTTTATGATGGTGGCACAAAAGTCAGAACAAGTAAAGAGAGAACTATAGAAAACCTTAAAGCCATAACAGATTTTATTAAAGAAAAAGATTTGGATTTTTTCATATTTCAAGAAGTAGATATTAATGCAAAAAGAACTTATAACATTAACGAGTTAGATACTTTAAAAAAATACAAAACTGACAAATATTTTTATGCTCCAAATTACAGGGTAAAATATGTACCAGTGCCTTTATTAGAAGCAATGGGTAGTGTAGAATCAGGACTTGTAACAGTTTCTAAAGCCGATGCTAAATCATCTGCACGATTTGCTTTTCCGGGTAACTATACTTGGCCAAAAAGTTTATTTCTTCCAGACAGATGCTTTACGGTAAACCGATATCCCATAAAAAACGGAAAAGAATTATTAATCATAAACACACATAATTCAGCATTTGACGATGGAAGTTTAAAAAAACAACAATTAAATACTTTAAAAGAATTTATTGAAAATGAGTACAAAAATGGGAATTACGTTGTTTTAGGAGGCGATTGGAACCAAAATCCACCAAATATGAATAATAATAAATTTGGTGGTTATACTGAGAATACAAGCTTTATATTAACAAGTATTGATACAGATTTTTTCTCTAAAGACTGGCAATTTGCTTTTGATAACACTAATCCGACAAATAGAGCATTAACAGCTCCTTACGAAAAAGGGGAAACATCCGTAACAATACTTGATTTCTTTTTACTTTCACCAAATATTGATATTATCGAAGTGGAAACCTTCCATCTAAATTTCAAAAATTCTGATCATAATCCTGTACATTTAAAATTTAAGTTAAAATAAGACATGCGTAAATATATTGTCTCCTCCCCCTTTAGCTCAAACGTTCGCTGAAAAACAATGGGCATTTGCATAAATCAAAAACAAAAAAATGTTGACAAATTAACTCGGTAATACCATAGTTGTATTACAATTTTCAGCATGGAGGTAAAATTATGCGTGTTACAACAAAAGGGCAAGTCACAATTCCTATAAACATAAGAGAGGCACTGGGTATCATGCCTGAAACTGAAATAGATTTCAGGGAAGATAATGGAAGATTTTATATCGTTAAAATCAGCAAACCTAAAAAGACAAAACAGTTTAATAAATTTCGGGGAATTGCTACAGCCAAAATGACAACTGACGAAATTATGAGCCTTACAAGAAAATCATAATGAATGGCATACTTATTGATTCGTGTATCTTATTGGATCTATTCACAGACGATCCTGCCTGGGCAGATTGGTCTGAAAAAATATTAGACCGATATTCTCAAACTAATACATTGTACATAAATTCAATTGTTTATACTGAGGTGTCAATTGGTTTTAATAAAATTGAAGAAATAGAGAAAGCTATTTCCGAACTCGGTATAAAGGTAATAGAAATTCCTCGCGAGGCACTTTTTTTAGCAGGTAAAGCATTCCTTAAATACAAAAGGAACAAGGGAATCAAAAAATCTCCCCTACCTGATTTCTTTATTGGAGCACATGCAACTGTGTCAAAATTTAATTTGATAACC
>DAOWNP010000328.1 GCA_030642545.1 Desulfobacteraceae bacterium
CTTTCTGCTGATGATTGTGAGCGCGAAGGTCTGTTTATTAATCCATTGCCTGCTGATGTAGAAAAATTTATTGCTGAAAAAGATCCATCTCTTTCAGGGTGGCTGGGAAATCCTATTGATTTTTCAATATTTGCTTTTAGCCCTATTGCAACAAGTGAGATTTTACAAAAACTTATGGAGAGTTCTGAGATTGACTTTATAGTAGCTAACCTTTCAGATGATAATCCCATGATTGAAGATATATGGAAAAGTGCTGTTAAAGGAGAAGCAGAAGAATTAATAAATGCTGCTGAAAAGAAATTAACCCCTCTGGTAGCTATAGTAGCAAATCCTATAAAAGGTGTAAATCAGGCAGATAGCTGGCGTTGGGATATGTTTGATGCAGTAAGAGACATGTATCTTGAAAAGAAAATTCCTGTTTATCCAAATGCGTCAAGAGCAGCTTTTGCTATTAAAAAATTAGTTACATATTATGGAGAGACAAAAGTTGAGTCGGGTAAAAAAGAGGAGTTGGTACAAGGATCTGATTTGTCTGTTAAGGTTTTTACTGAAATTGAATCAAAAAACATGTTACAGCAGGCAGGTATAGATGTCAATGAGACATGGCTTGCTAAAAATGTAGATGAGTGTGCAGATATTTGCGAAAAAACTGGTTATCCTGTTGTATTAAAAATCATATCCAAAGATATAAGTCATAAAACAGATGTTGGTGGCGTCAGGTTAAATATAGAAAATTTAAAAGATGCCTGTCACAGTTTTAATGAAATGATGACATCAATAAAAGAGAATTATCCATCTGCTGATATTTCAGGAATTTCTATTCAAAAAATGATTAAAGATGGAGTAGAATTTGTTTGTGGTATGAATTTAGACCCTCAGTTTGGTCCTGTGGTTATGTTCGGAACAGGTGGCGTTTTTGTAGAAATACTAAAGGATGTATGTTTTAGATTTGTCCCGATAAATAAAACTGAGGCGCAAAAGATGATTTCAGAAATTAAACATCAGAGTCTTATAAAAGGGTATAGAGGAAAAAAAGGCATTTGTGTTGATATGCTTGCTGATTTTATAGTTAAATTTTCATCTTTTGTGGCATCAAATAAAGACTTGAAATCTGTTGATATTAATCCCTTGATTGCTACTTCAGATGGATTGTATGTTGTAGATAGTAGAGTTGTTTTGTAATATCAGGACATGAAATTTATATTTTAAAGAAGGTGATATGTTTAAGTTTTTTATAAAAGCTGGTAGTCTCGGCAAAATTTTTTTTTTTAAACACAAGTATAAAATTATAACAGGAATAATATGCTTACTTATAATATGTTGTTCAGTGGTTTTTATTTCATATTATATTTTCAGTTATTATTATAAACTTTTACCGGATACTTTAATTGAATACGATTTTAAACAGATTATAACTGCAAAAGTTAAAGATAAATTACCTGTTGATGTTATTTTAGATGATATTTTACCAATAAGGTTAAATAAAAAAATAGATGTAAAACTTCCTATTCATGAAAATATAAAAATATTAATTGATGATGATTTTCAAATTCCTATTGATCAGACTTTCCAGATTCCTATAGATCAGGTTTTTCATATAACAACTACAGTACCTGTTGATATTAAGTTGAAACTGGAAAATATTAATGTTAAAACCAAAATATTTGGTCTGTTTAATATTACTGTTCCTATAAATGGTGAATTCCCTGTAAAAGCTGATATCCCTTTGGATACGGATGTAAAAATTAGTACTGTTATTAATTACAGATTGAATAAGTCTATAAACGTTCATGTGAAAAAGAATTTTAAACTTCCGTTAAAACTTAATATTAATACAAAGTTACCATTAAATGATGTTTTTGATATTAAGTTACCGGAAGATCTTAAATGCAGTGCAACAATTCCTGACTTAATTCCTGTAAAAGTACATATTAATCTTGTTATGTCCAAAGATGGCAAGATTACGATTCGCTGATTAAAAAGGAACAAAGAGATATGGGTTTTTTGGAAAAAGTAAGGTCAAATCATAAAAAAATATTGGTTTTTGTTTTTTTTACAGGTTTTGCAGGTTTAATTTTAATTATAATGTCAGGTTATATTGCATTGAAAACATTTAATTATTTGGTTGATGAGGCAAAAAAAGAGATTTATGCGTATAGTTTTAATAAAAAAATAAATGCAGAAATTCCAGAGAGTATAATAGTTATAGCAGAAATAAATAATAATGTTAATCTGCATATAGCAAAGAAAATAAAAGTAAATATTCCTATTTCTGAAGTTGTTGATGTGTTGATAGATGAAGATTTTACAGTTCCGATTAATTTAGATCTTAATGTCCCTTTAGATCAGAGTGTAGACATTAGTGCAAAAATTCCTCTTGATTTAGAGCTTCCTTTAAAAGGTGCTAAATTTTATACAAGTATATTTGGAGTAAAAAATATTCCTTTACCGGTAACAGGAATAATTAAATTTAATTCTACAGTGCCTTTTAAAGCCCGTATTCCTGTTAAAATGACTTTTCCATTAAAACTTTCACAAAATGTTATTGTGCATTTAAAGAAAAAGCTTAAAATACCTATAAACCTGAAAATTAATACTTCTTTTTTTATGGATGAGACATTTGATATTTTATTAAAAGCTAAAATTCGTGCAGAAGCAAAGCTTGATGTAGTAATACCTGCTGATGTAGAGATTAAAGCAGATCCTTTGAGTATGGAAAACAGGGTAAAATTTTTTTAAATATTTTGGTAAAAAATAAAAAGCGATTATGAAATAACTTTAACAAACAGGTAGATATAGAGAGTTAAGTTGGGCTTAGTGTTAATTTTGGTTATACATTTAAGCTTGAAAATTATTGATATGGAGAGATATAGAATGGAAAAAATTTGTAAAGATTTATCAGGAGAGTATGATTATCTTGATGGTATTGTAGACGTTTTAGATGAAA
>DAOWNP010000345.1 GCA_030642545.1 Desulfobacteraceae bacterium
ATTAAAATCAAGATTCCCTGAATACGCTTCAATTTCAAGAAATTCAAGCAATTGATTATAATTTGTAACAGTTCTTTCCCAGCCAATAGATCCTGAATCTCTGAAAATAATTCCTGACTCTTCCATAATAGATTTAAAAAGAGTGCTGATTTTTTTTTCCTCAGCATACCTGTTCCACAAAAAAAGAATCTTTTTTATGGGATGAAAGACAGATAATGTATCAAACTTGTACAAATCACCTGTTGTACAGTTAAAAAAAGGGGTGAGCAGTGCTTTTTTTACATTTGACATATCTTCAGGATCAGCTATTGCACAAAATAAAATATTTAAATACTCTGCTTCAAGACTAATAAACAATCCTGGTTTTTTGTAAAATGAATATGGTATGTTTTTTTGTATAAATTCCGGTTCCAATGCTTTTATATCAGGTTTTCCACGTACAAGAACACATATATCACCATAATTAATATCTCTGATCTTACTATCTTCACTATCTTTTTTTGCGATCTTTATTTTACTTTTGTGTATAATATGAATAATTTCATCTGTAATAAATTTTGCAAGATAAGGCTTGGCTGCACTCAATGAGTCACAATCTCTTAAATCAATAATATTTAAAGCAGGACGCAGGGAATTGTCTTCTTTGATGCTTTCTAATAAATTTTTTTCACCTGGAGACATGACATCTTTATAATTAATGGAAAAAACATCAGATGTTTCATTACCAAACCATAAATCACAAATAAAAAGTTTATTAAATATTTCAACAAGATCTGGTGTGGATCTCCAGTTTTCAGCAAGTGTATATAAATTGGCTTTTTTGTTTTCAGATAGAAATTCCATCTCTTTTTTTGCATCAAGATATACAAAAATATCTGCACCTCTAAAGGAATAAATAGCCTGTTTGGGGTCTCCTATTAAAAAAAGAAGGTTCTGATCTTTACCTGAAGGCTGCTCAAGAAATATCTTTTTGAAAATTCTCCACTGGATTGGATCTGTATCCTGAAATTCATCTACAAAAGCTACCTTGTATTTTTGCCGCAGTTTTGTCAAAAGAGTCGTAGAATTTGCACTGTTTAATGCCAAATCAACATTTAAAAGCATATCATCATAGCTTATCCATCCATTTTCTGTTTTTTTAAATGCTGTATCTTTTACAAGCTTTTTTATTGACCAGATACAAAGAAAATAAACAAGGTTTGTATAAAGATTTATAAGAGTTTTTACTTTTTCCACAATTTTTTCAAGGTTAGGACAAACTGTAATATTATTGCCTTTTTTAAGCCATTTTACAGGAATAAGTGTATCAATTCCTTTAATATCTGATGTTTTGGCAGATTTGATCTGATCTATCAATTCTGATAAACTTGTAAAATCTACTTTTGTATCTTCCATCTTCTGGAAAAAACCTTCTAAAGGAGTTACTATTTTCTCTTTTAATGATTTTTTTGTGCGTGAATTTATATTTAGTTTTTCATAACATTGAGAAAATAAAGGTTCACAAGATAAAATATCTTTTATTTCTATAAGTTTTTTTATTAAATTTGATTTTAAACTGTAAAAATCCTGATTTTCAAAATCAGGTAAAAGTATATCTCCCACATTAGGTTTATATACTCTTGCTGCTATATTCACTATCATTGATAAAAAATTTTCTCTTTTTTCATTAAAACCGGAAAGAGTTAATATATCATTAAAATCATCTCCAAAAACGTTTGCCCAGTCCTTTCTCATCTGCTCCTTTAACATCTGTTCAAAAAGAGAGTGGTCGTTTATAAGCTCTCTTTTAAAAAGAGTTCTGCTTTCAAATGCAAAGTCAGATAAAACAGTGTTACAAAAACCGTGTATTGTATAAATAGATGATGTATCAAATGCATCTAACGCTGCTTTTAACTTTTGTGTCTTTTTTTTGTTTTCCAAATTCTCATAAATAAGTTTTTCCAGGTTTTCCCTGATTCTTATTTTAAGTTCACATGTTGCTTTTTCTGTATAAGTTACCAGGAGTATGTTTTCAACAGACAGATCATCCCTCTCCATTAAAAATCTTGTTACCAGATTTTCTATGGTATAGGTTTTTCCTGTTCCAGCAGATGCTTCTATTAATGCATGATGATTAAGGCTGATATTTTTACAATCTTTTATAGGGATATATTTCATAGTTTTATTTGTTACGTAAGAGTCTAAAGTTCTTTTAAGTCATTGCTACCTTCCTTGTCAAATATACGTATGTTATGATATGCAGATACTACACATAATAGAGAGAGAATTTATTTCTATCAAGAAAAATATGGAGTTCTGTTGCCAAATCGAATTTTATAATAAATTTAAATCTCGCTAATATTATGAAAAAAGTTACCCTTACATATTTCGCAGTATATGAAGTATCAACAAATGTTTTGTAAAGAAGAAATCCGCTTTAAAATATTATTAATATGCTGAAGTTATTTCTTCCCTCCATTACAAATGATTTATCAAGAATAAAGATTTGAGCCCCTGCCTTGCATGAAACAACCCTATTTCCGGGCATGGGCATACGCATACTACTTCGGTGTCAGCATTTTCGGAAAAAAATCTTCCACTATGCAGATAAACAAAGAGTCGTCCAGCTTGTTAGAGGAGATTAAGATTGTTTGAAATTGAATAGTAATTGTAAAAATATATGATAATAATCAAGGTTTGACAACAGACACCCCCAGACGAGTTTGTGCAATTTG
>DAOWNP010000116.1 GCA_030642545.1 Desulfobacteraceae bacterium
TAAGTTCGATTAACATAAATTATATTCTCTCAACAGGTAAAGAACCTTGACAAAACAACTTCCGCAAATATACATAATAAAATCAAGTCATCTTTGCCCCATCTAAAAACACAAAAACAACAAAAGAGCCAGCTATTCCTTCTGCTTTTGAGTTTTCAGATCGAACAAATCTAACCCCAATTTATGTGCCTATTTGTGGAAGTTATTTTATCCACGTTCCTAAGCATATTCAAGTAGTTCTAATCCAAATTCTGATAAAGCTAAACTTAATGCCTGAATTGATCCTTCTAACTCATTTTTGTCAATGTTTTCTAATTGTAGTGTATCTCTGAAAAGGATAATTTTACTCTCTTCATCTAAAACAAAAGCACCGTGAACAAGCTTTCTGTTCATCTGAAGAAGACGTTCAAAAAGATCATCTTTTTTAGAGGATACCTTCATAATGACCTGTTCTAAAATTACAATTGGTTCTTCACAATCAATAATAAGGTTTTTTATACTTAAATTTTCGTCATCTACTACTACTATCTCTTCATCAATATCTTCACTTATTATTGGAATGTTCATATCATTTAAATATTGTTTAATCAGTTCGAAATTTTCTTTCATATGCTTCTCCAATGGTTAAGTATTTTTTAGTAAAAAGGTGATATATATTATTACATTTAATTCAGCTTAAATCCGGTCGTTTTTCTGCAATTATAATAAGTTGATCATTGGTTTTAAGTATGTAATCATTATCTGGATTTGCTGTTAAATTAGTACCTTTTTTATCTTCAATTCCTATACATAAAATATTGTGTTTTTTTTTAAGTTCACACATAACATCAATAAATTTCTTATCTATGGAATCAGAAGGGGTCTTAATTTTAAAGAGATCACTTCCATACCTGTTAGTTACAAGTTCACTTATTAATCTGGTAATCCCGTGATCTAACGTAGCCTGTACAATCAAATTAGTACTAAGTTCTCCAACTACTATGATTTCATCTGCTTTGGCTATTTTACAATGTTCTGCATTGCCTGATTCCATTATTTCAGCACAAGTATAGAGATCAGGGGATATGTTTTTTATTGTAAGAATATTTAATATTGTTTTTGCATCACTTGAATATGTATCTAATTTATTATCTGAGAGAACAATGATAGTATGTGCTTTTTCTATTTTAGCCATATTAAGTGTTTCTCGATTAATGTCTCCTTTTATAAAATTTAAGTTTTTATCGTTTACAGGTTTTTCGGAAATATCTGCAATTACAACAATTGGTCTTTTGCTGCATTTTGGATCTGCCCTTAGTTCAGCAACTATTTCCTGACCTCTGTAATTCCAGCCGCAAATAATAATATGGTTCGAAGTTTGTACCGGTTTCATTCCTCTGTTTTCCAATTTTTTGTTTTCAATGAACAGGCTTGCTATTGTTGCTGTAAATACACCAAGCAATCCTATTCCCATGAACATAATAATTATTCCGATAATTTTTCCTCCTATTGTTGCAGGAGAAATATCACCATATCCAACAGTCGTCATGGTTACCAAAGACCACCATAAAGCATTTCCAAATGTTATATTTTTTTCAAAATAAACAAAAGACATGCTTCCAGAAAAAACAACTATAAGTATCAAAATAGCTATTTTATAGATGTTTTCCTGAGAGACAACGGAATTAAAATATTTAAGTATTCTTATTAATGTGTGCATTTAAGAGATAAAAATGTTGAAATTTTTTTTTCTTAGTTTTATTTATATACTATAGAATGATAATTATTATTTTACAAGTAAATATAATTAAGATTGTCTCTTTTCTTAAAACTCTTATAAAAATTTGAGATTATTAAAAAAATGGATGCAGTATTTGCAAATTATTTTATAGAATCGACTCTTCATGTGCTTGAAACTACAGCTTCTGTGAATGTTAAAAGAAATAAGGTATTTGTAAAAAAGGGGTCTGATGCTTATGGAGATATTTCAGGTGTTTTGAAGTTTGTTGGAGATGTAAATGGTTCGGCTTCTATAAGTTTTGATAAAGAAGCTATATTAAGTATTGTTTCAGTGATGTTTGGTGAAGAAATAAAGGAGATAGATGATGAGATTAAAGATGCTGTAGGTGAAATTATTAATATGGTATCAGGTCAGGTATCAACTAAGCTTACACAGGATGGAAAGCAGGTTAAAGTTGAATTGTCAGGAGTTATTATGGGAGAAGGTCAGGTTATTAATCATGAGTATGACCTGCCTGTATTATCCATACCATTTAATACAGGGACAGGCCGGTTTATAATTGAATTATGTTGTAAGTGAAACAGAGTTAAGGAACGTGGAAGTTATTTCATCCACATTCCTAATAAGCTGGAACAAATGAATTAATAAATATTATTGACTTTTTAAAGAAGCTGTAATAGTACTTTTCGTAATATTATTGGTGTATATGAGGAAGTATATACACCAATAATATTAAAAAGGTTCGTTTTTTATTGATGAAAACAACCATATTGTCGGGAAAAATTACTATTGTCTTCATTTTTTTTGGACAATAAATAGCTATATAAGGATATTTATTATGATGAAAACACTGCAGGATCAATTACAATTATTATCTTCAACTCTTGTTACGTTATCAAAACAGTTAGAAATGATTGCAACTCATATGAATACTATTTCTGTTTCAAAAGAACAATTTGATTTTACTGAAGAAAAGTTTAAACATCAAAATGCTGGGAATACGAATAATTTGCTGGCATTATCTGAAAATCCTTTTGAGTCGGCTATTCCTGTGCTTGAAACTGTTTATGATATTATCAGGCGTAATAGAAAAGGTGCAAGTGTTATGGATTTAAGAGAAAAAACAGGTTTTGGCCCGCGTCAGGTGAGTAATGCTGTTTATAAGCTTTCTCAGAGAGGACGTATTAAGTCAAAGGGCAGAGGTATATATATAAAATCTTGAAAAGAATCTTTAAAAAAATAACTTTATTTATTGCATCAGTAAGTGTATACTTTATTATATGATTTATTGGTGCTTTTTTTTTGTATAATCAACTTCACTTTCCTTTGTTTTTAAAATTAAATAATTCAATATGAAAGATTTTATATGGAAACTCAAAAACCTACTATAGATATAATTAGTAAAATATTTTGTGTGGCAACAAAAAAAGTTATAGAAACAGCAACAAAAACTAATATAGTATGCATTCCTACTATTCAGAAAATCCCAAAAGTTAGTATAAGACCTTCTATTGGTTGTTTCGTACAGTTTAGTGGGGATTATAATGGGTTAACTGTAATGAATTTTTCAGATAGAGCAGCAATGACTATTTATAAAAATTATATGTTGAACATGGGAATTTCTGAAAAAGAACTGGTCTCTTCATATACATCAAGTGATGTACCGGATAGTATTGGTGAATTGACAAATCAGGTTATGGGGCAAGGTTTAAGTATGGTAGAAGATAAATTTATGCTTAGTTCATTTTGTGGTCAGCCAAAAGCACTTGCATTAAATAGTGCAATTACACTTACTATAGATTCAAGCTATATTAATAACAGGAGAATGGCTTTTGTAATTGATGGGAATAAATTTTATCTGGAACTTTCAATGGAATCTACAGAATTTATTGTTTTATAGTGTTTCTATTTTTAATTTTTTAATTTTTTCAACAAGAGTTGTTCTATTTATTTTTAAAAGATCCGCAGCTTTTGCTTTTACTCCATTTGTTTGATTTAAAGCCTGCATAATAATAGTTTTTTGAAATTTTTTGACTGCATTATTAAAATTAAAATTATCGTTAATTATATCTATGTCCTTTGTTTTTATAAAGGGTTTGTTTGAAGATATTATATGATCAGGAATATCAGATGTTTTTATCTCTGTTTCATCAACCATAACATACATTCTCTCAATTATGTTTTCGAGCTCTCTTATATTACCTGGCCATGTATAGTTAATTAATACATTAAGAGCATTGTCAGATATTTTTTTTATTTGTATATTTTTTTGTATGGAAAGATATTTTAAAAAATAGTTTATTAAAATAGGTATATCGTTTTTTCTTTCTCTTAAAGGAGGGATTTTTATTGGAATTACATTGAGCCTGTAATATAAATCTTCTCTAAATTCTGTTTTTTTAACAGCTTTTAATAAATCCTTATTGGTAGCTGCTAAAACACGTATGTTAACGTTTATGGTTTTTGTGCCACCAACTCTTTCAAAGCTTTGTTCCTGCAGAACTCTTAACAGTTTAACCTGAAGATTAGGACTCATGTCGCCAATTTCATCAAGAAAAACAGAGCTGCTGTCGGCCATCTCAAATCTGCCGATTCGTGTTTTATATGCACCTGTAAATGCACCTTTTTCATGACCAAAAAGTTCACTTTCTAAAAGTTCTCCTGGTATAGCACCACAATTTATAGTTATCATCTGTTTTTTATTTCGATTGCTGTTGTTGTGTATTGACCTTGCTATAAGCTCTTTTCCTGTGCCACTTTCACCTGTAATCAGTACAGTGCTGTCAGTTGCAGCAACCTTTTTAGCTATTTTAATTACTTTAAAAAAATTTTGACTTTGCCCTATAATATTAGCAAAATTATTGTTTGTATTTCTAATCAATTTATTATTTTCCAAAAAAATATGATTGCAAAAAAACAGTGAATCTAAAATATAGAAAGAAATTTATTTATTATACAATAAATTTTTAGATAATAAATAAAGATGTGGTGACTAAAAGTGAGTAAGAATAAATTTTATCAGATAGAATTTTAGTAAAAACAAGAGATATCTTCACCTGTTTACCTATGTATCTATACATACTTCTATGGTAAATTTACCTCCATCTACAGTAAAAGGGATGGCTATTTTAGGCCCGTCTGTATAGTGAGTAATTGTGTGTTTTTCACCTGATATAACAGATGGAATAGCAGCTTCAAATACACGATTAATCTCTTCGAGTTCTCTTCTTGCCTGACCTGAAATCATATTTGTTAATTCTCCTACAGCATCTGCTACTTCGGAATTAAGCTCTTCCATTGGTTCACCAAACATATTTGAAACAATTTTTAAGATACTGCCTTTATCAAATGTAACCGAAACAGTACCGTTTGCTTCTCCTGTGAGACCAATAACTCCTGTTACATCACCTTGTGCTACAGAGTCTTTTTTAAGATATGGTTTACCAGCTTCACACTTCACAAAAGCCATTGTTTCAAGTACATTAATTGTAGCTTTGATAAAGGGGTTAATCAATTTTGCATCCATTAGTTTCTCCTTAACCCTTTTTGCATTATCTATTTAAAAAAAATAGATATGGTTTTGATTTTTTTTCTTGAATTTTTAATATATTGTATCTGGATTTTCAGTAGTATTATACATTACAATTTTTTTTAAATGTGTATATGTATCAAGCTCTATAGATTTAAACATGATACCTATTCCATCAGGTTCAATGCGTGCTGTTGTGCCATCCATTTCAAGCTGAAAAGTATTTCCCCTGCCTAAAAGGTTAATTTTTAAATGGCAGCTGGTTCCAATAGGGAAAATTTCTTTGGTTTTTATAAATATTCCATTTAAACTCAAATCTGTGGAATCACCATTAACTATTATTTTTGCAGACCCTATCTCAAGTAAAACTGTGGTTTTGAAAAAAACCCTGATTTTTTTTCGCCTGTTTGCTTTTGAATTTTCCATAACAGTATTCTCCAGAACTCAAGATTAAGTGTATTTAAGTTATTTCATCCACGTTCCTTATATTGTTTTTTAACTCTCTAATGGCTTTTCTTTGTAAAATAAAAGTATATGATATTAAAATTTCTTTTTGTTCTTTAGATAAGTTAATAAAATTTATTCCAGCTTCAAAATAATCAGTTTTTTCTATTTTTACGGATTTTACATGAACAACTTTACCTGTAAGAATAAAATTTGATTGTTTTATACCTGGAAGTTTTAATTCTATTTTTAATAGAGTTTCAATAGATATAGATGAAGGTATCAGGAGTTTAACTCCTTTCCCGCTGATATCTAATATTTCAGATAGTAAACTATTGTCTGTTTTTTTCTCACTAATCAAGTTAATTATTTTATCAAGTTTTAAATTAATTTGTTTTAATATCAGATTGTAATCTGATGTTTGGTTTTGTTTATTATTGTCATTTAGTAAAGTGCTATCTTTTTTTTGTAATAATGATAGTGAATTGGTGCTATTTTCATATGCTTGCTTTTTTTTACAAAGGGGCGTGATTACAGCTGTTCCACAAAACAGTATTCTGACATTTTCTCTTTTTTCTTCATATGTTTTTTGATTTATCATTGTTAAAAAATAGTGATTATTATTTTTGGATTAGGAGAATGTTAAAAATAATTTTCTATAACTCTTATATACTAACATTTGATATATTATGTGTAAATACCCAAATTAAATATATTTAAATATATGGATTTTTAAATTTTATTAGTTCTGCAAAGCTTGAGATAAATATCTACGACTTCAGGATCAAATTGAGTATTAGAGCCGTCTGTAATGATTTTGATTATTTTATCCCTTTCCATGCTTTTTCTGTAAGCTCTATCTGAAGCCATAGCATCATGGGCATCAGCTACTGAAAGAATACGTGCAAGAAAAGGGATCTCTTTTTGTTTTAATCCATCAGGATAACCTGAACCATCGTAGCGTTCATGATGGTGTCTGATAATAAGCTGATGCTCATCCCAAACAATGAGTTGCGCTATAATATTTGCACCAATTTCAGGATGCTCCTTTATTTTTGTAAACTCTTCTGGAGTCAGCCTCCCTTTTTTAAGTAATATCTGGTCTCTTATACCGATTTTTCCGATATCATGCAAAGGTCCTGCAATACGCAAAATATCAATTTCTTCTTCGCTGCAGTTTAAGGCTTTTCCTAATAATATAGCTATTTGTGTAACTCTGTTTGAATGTTCTTTTGTATAAGGATCACGAGCTTCAATGGCTTTTACAAATGCTTTTAAAGTTGTTACAATACCTTGGTTGATATGCTCGTATAATGCCATATTTTCTATAACATAAGATACCTTTTCAGCTATAAATGAAAGGTGATAAAGTTTTTGTTTTGAAAAAACACTGTTTTTTGTTGAAACAGTGAGGACGCCAAATATTTTATTTATTATTTTTAACGGAACAGCCATAAAAGAGGTGGTATTACTATCAGGAGTTATTTTTTTATTGTTATTTGGGATAATAACAGGTTCTTTGTTTGAAAATATTTTATTTATTATTTCTATGTAATCATCTTCTATGGTTAAATTTTCATCTATTTTAACAGATGATGCGGAGTCCTTTTTAAAAAGAGAGAAACAAGTGATTTTTTTTGGTTTTTTTAA
>DAOWNP010000305.1 GCA_030642545.1 Desulfobacteraceae bacterium
GTCGGAATTATTCTGGATGCAGGCGAAAGCCGGAATGACGGCAAGAATGAACCAATACCTATAATATTAATATGTTAAAAAAAGTCCGTTTAAAGAGTACTAATTTAATTTATAAAATTTTTTTTTGTTTTCAAGTTTGTATCCATAATCGACAGGTTCTCAGTCAGTCAGACACATCTCATACTTTTCAAATATTTTTTAGCTTTGATTATATCAGATCAGCTCCAGCATTTAAAATTTTAACTTTGTAATAATAAAGAAAAAATATGAACCCGGTAATAGAACAGATAACAAAAATATACAAAGAAATGCCCTTATCAAGAAAAATTATGATGGGGGGAATCATGGCAATTGTTTTTATCGGATTAATCTCTATTTTTATATGGGCAAATAAAGTTGACTACCAGATTCTTTATTCAGGCATATCGTCTGAAGATGCTTTTAAAATAGTAGAAAAGTTAAAAGAACAAAAAATACCCTACCGCCTGTCAGGAAACGGCAGTATAATAATGGTTCCTGGAAACAAATTATATGATCTGCGCCTGTCTCTTGCAGGAGAAGGTCTGCCAAACGAAAACACAGTAGGTTTTGAAATATTTGATGAAACAGCTTTTGGTACCACTGAATTTGTACAAAAACTAAATTATCAACGTGCTCTTCAGGGTGAGCTTGCAAAAACCATAAAACAGTTTAAAGAGATAGATGATGCCAAAGTTATGATAGTAATGCCAAGTAAATCTGTTTTCATAGAAGAGGAGAGACCAGCATCAGCTTCTGTTTTGCTTAAATTAAAAAGAAAATTATCAAAAGAAAAAATTTCTGCTGTAGTATATCTCGTAGCAAGTTCTGTTGATAATTTAAATCCTGATCAGGTTACGGTTGTTGATACAAATGGGAATATGCTTTCAAAAGGTACAGTTGGTGAAGAACTCAACTCTATTGCAAACACTCAATTAGAATACAAAACAAACTTTGAACAGACAAAAGCCATAAGAATTCAAACCATGCTTGAAAAAATTGTAGGAAGAGGCAAAGCCATTGTGAGAGTTACAGCCGATATGGATTTTGATCAAATAGATCTAAACGAAGAAATATATGACCCTGATGCTTTTGTTATTAGAAGCAGTAATAATATTGTTGAAACTGCAGATAAAAAAACAGGTCCTGCCGGTGATATATCAAGTGTAAATCCTATAACAAACAGTGGCACTCAAGGTATTAGCAGACAAAGTACAATAAAAAACGATAAAAAAAATGAGACCATAAATTATGAAATTAACAGACAGATTAAAAGAACAACAAAAGCAATTGGCAGAATAAAACGACTTTCTGTTGTAGCAGTTCTTGATGGAAACTATACTTTTGAAAAAAATAAAGACGGAACTAAAACAAAAACATATAATCCGAGAACAAAATCTGAATTAGATCAGTTTACCATAATAGTTCGCCAGGCAATGGGATATAATGCTGATCGTGAAGATCAGGTCTCTGTTGAATCATTCCCGTTTTTTCTTGAGATGGACAGCATGTTACCTGAAAAAACAAGCTTTGACTTCCCTGATTTTATCAAAAAATACGGAAAAAGCCTGCTAAACATATTCGTTATTCTCCTGCTTTTTATATTTGTTATTCTTCCATTTGTTAAATCTATTCAGGAAATTAAGAGCAAAGCTATTAAAGATGCTGAAGAGTTAATAGAACTTGAAGAGAAAAGAAAAGCTGCTTTACCTAAACCAGCAAAGCTGACAGAGGTTGATCAGGCAATGCTTTTTGCAAATGAAAATATAGAGAAAACAATTAAAATATTAAAAATATGGGCAATGGAGCATGAAAAAAAATGAAAAAAAATTTTACAGATCTTGCAGGAATTGAAAAAACTGCAATTTTTTTACTTATGATGGGTGAAGAATATACATCAAAAGTCTTAAAAAAACTAAGTAAAGAAGAAGTTTCAGATATTCTTTCTGCAATGTCAGATTTTGAAATGGTTATGCCGGAACTTTATCTTGATGTTGCAAAAGAATTTGTTGAAAAATTCAAATCTAAAGATCAAACAATTGTTGCTGGCGATGAGTTTATTCATAAAATTATAGATAAAGCTTTTGATAAAACAAACGCTGTAACTTTTCTTGAGCAGTTTAAGGAAGGTAGACGAGAACTTCCTTTTACATGGACAAAAAATGTTAATACCAACAATTTAATAATGTACCTTGAAGATGAACATCCCCAAACAATAGCAATGATTTTATCTTACATGCCATCTAATATCTCATCAGAAATATTTATGTCTTTTCCAGATGAAAAAAAAAAAGAAGTTTCTCTCAGAATTGCAAAACTTGGTAATATTTCAGAAGAAGTAATAAGAACAGTCGATGACTCAATGAAAAATGAATTAAATGAAGCAAGCGGCACAGGCAGCCATATAAAATCTACAAGTGTACAAAATCTGGTTGATATATTAGGCGGCGTAGACAAAACAACCGAAGATCTGGTTTTAGAATCTGTTGAAGAAGAAAACAAGGAATTAGGAAATGAAATCAGGCAGCTTATGTTTCTATTTGAAGATCTTATCCATGTTGATGACCGTGGAATGCGTGAGATATTAAAAAAGGTTGAATCTTCGATATTAACGACATCTTTAAAAACAGCAAGTGAAGAACTTCAAAAAAAGATAACGAGCAATCTTTCAACACGAGCTGCTGAAATGCTTATGGAAGATCTTGAAGTAATGGGTCCTGTAAAATTATCTGAAGTAGAAGATGCCCAGCAGGAAGTTATAACTGCAGCAAAAGAGTTAGAAGCCGCAGGAACCATAACACTTGGAAGCGGGAAAGGAGAGGAACTTGTTTAACAATTCTGTTAAAAAAGAATTAAAAGAAAATGAGCAGTGGGTACCATTGTTTCCGGATGTTAAAAAAAAATCTTCAGATACGGGAAAAAGCGATAGTTTTAACGCATTTTATAATCCTGATAATCAGGGCAAGGAACAAGACACTTTTATATCTTTAATCAACAATACAGACGATAAAAATGATGATAAAAACAAAGATTCAGATAATAAAACACCTGAATCTCTATCAGAGGAAACTAAAAAACAAATAGAAGAAGAACATGCTCAAATTAACGAATCTGTTTTAACTGAAATTAAATCATTAAAAAAAGAAGCTTATGACAAAGGATATACTGAAGGAGTTGAAACAGGAAATAAAGATGGCATGGAAGCAGGACTGAAAAA
>DAOWNP010000040.1 GCA_030642545.1 Desulfobacteraceae bacterium
ATAAACGACTCTTTTCTGGCGATTGATGACATAGAAGCAGGAATCGGCAATAAAATTCCATTATGGTTGTTTGGTTTTTTGTATTAGGCTCATCAAAAAACCATCATCAGACCCCAGAAGAATGGCTTGCCGATCCTGGAGAAATCAATCCCGTCAGCATGGTATACATTATAGACAGTCACATAAATAATTCGGTTGGTTTTTTTATGGATTTTTTTAAGATTTTCAAGAAGTTGTCCCGTTTTATTTCTCTTGCTCCTAAAAGCAGGAGATGATCTGATGTTACCTGACAGTCTATCATATCAAAAGAAAGTTTTGAGAGTATATTAGATAGATAAATAAGAGCAATTTTAGATGCATTGCTTTTTGTGGAAAACATGGATTCACCAAAAAAAGATTTCCCTAATGCTATTCCGTATAGTCCTCCAACAAGTTCATTTTCATACCAGGCTTCAACGCTGTGAGCTATACCTTTATTGTGAAGTTTGCAGTAGGCATCTATCATTTGTTTGTTAAGCCATGTTCCAAGATTTTTATCTGTTCTTGTTTTTGAACATTTGGTTATCACCTGTTTAAATGCAGTATTAACTGTTATGTTAAACACTTGCTTTTTTAATATTTTTTTTGTGCTTTTTGAAATTTTAATCTCATTTGGGAATAAAACTAATCTTGGATCAGGAGACCACCACAGTATAGGGTCATTTAAGCTAAACCATGGGAATATCCCTGATTTGTATGCTGCAACCAATCGTTGTGTTGAAAGGTCACCTCCTATAGCAAGCAAACCATCTGGTTCTGCAAGTTTTGGGTCGGGAAAAAGATTGTTTTCTTCAGATAAAATGTAAACCGGCATATAAAATAGGAAAAAGGATTTTTTAAAAAAGATTATTATTATGAGTATGAAAATGTAAGTTTCTTGTTTTTGATTCCTATCTTAACCTTGCCTCCATTTGCAAGTTTTCCAAAAAGAATTTCATCTGATAAAGAGTCTTTTATTTTAGTTTGTATTAATCGTTCTATAGGGCGTGCTCCATATATTGGGTCGTAACCTTCTTTTGCAAGAAAACTGACAGCTGAAGGTGTAGTTATAATGAACACCTTTTTTTCAAAAAGCTGCTGTTTTAGCTGATTTATAAACTTTTTTACAATTTTTCTTATAATAGTGTCAGGTAATGGGTTAAATGTTATTGTAGAGTCTAAGCGGTTTCTAAATTCAGGGCTAAAAAACTTTTCAATGGCTTTTTGGCCTTTATCTTGTGTATCTGTTTTATCTGATGAAAAACCAATTGTTTTAGTACTCATTTCTCTTGTTCCGGCATTTGATGTCATAATAACAACTACATTTCTAAAATCTGCTTTTTTACCGTTATTATCTGTTAATGTAGCATGATCCATTATTTGCAGTAATATATTAAAAATATCAGGGTGTGCTTTTTCTATTTCATCTAAAAGAAGTATGCTGTATGGATGTTTACGTATTTTATCTGTTAACTGTCCTCCCTGATCATGACCTATATATCCTGGAGGAGCTCCAATTAAACGGGCAACTGCATGCTTTTCCATATATTCGCTCATGTCAAATCTAATAAATTCAATTCCGAGTATCAGAGCCAGTTGTTTTGAAATTTCAGTTTTACCAACCCCGGTAGGTCCGGTAAATAAAAAGGAACCTATAGTGCTGTCAGTTTTACCAAGACCTGCACGGGAACGTTTAATTGAGGATACAAGTGCATCTATTGCGGTATCCTGACCAAATACAACTTCTTTTAATTTTTTTCCTAATGATGCAAGATTTATTTTATCACTGGAAGATACACTATTAGATGGTATTCTCGCCATCTGGGCAACTATTGTTTCTATATCTGTAACATTAATAAATTTTCTATCAGCAGAATAGTTTAACCTGACATGTGCACCTGCTTCATCAATAACATCTATTGCCTTATCCGGCATGAATTTATCATTTATATGTTTTGCTGATAGTTCTGCTGCAGCTTTTAGAGCTTTGTCTGTATAAGTTATATTATGATGTTTTTCATAGTATACTTTTAATCCTTTTAGAATTTCATAAGTTTCTGTAATATCTGGTTCTAAAATTTCTATTTTTTCAAATCGTCTTGAAAAAGCTCGGTCTTTGTTAAAGTGATTATTATATTCTTCATAGGTTGTAGAGCCTATGCACTGGATCTGGTTATTTGCAAGAACAGGTTTTAATATGTTGGATGCATCCATGGTACCGCTGCTTGTAGCACCTGCACCTATAATTGTATGGATTTCATCAATGAACAGAATTGCCTTTTTTTTCTGTTTTAATGCAGTAATTATACTTTTTAAACGCTGTTCAAAGTCTCCCCGAAATTTAGTACCGGCAAGAAGAGCTCCTAAATCAAGAGAATAAACACTTGTATTTTTCAGGCGGTCAGGGGTTTTACCGAAGGCTATACTTTGTGCTAAACCTTCAGCCATAGCTGTTTTACCTACTCCAGGTTCTCCTACAAAAATTGGATTGTTTTTTCTTCTTCTGCATAAAACCTGAAGAGTTCTGTTTATTTCAGTACTACGGCCGATTAAAGGATCCAAATTCCCTTTTTCTGCTTCTTTAACAAGGTTTGTTGCAAAAATGGCAAGAGGGCTTCTTTTTTTCTTTTTTTCTTGAGTCTCGTCTTTGTTTAAAGTCTTTTTGTTTGATGATTTTTTTGAAATACCATGAGAAATATAGTTTAATACATCAATTCTGCTTACACTTTCATTTATTAGAAAGTATGCTGCATGGGAATTGCTCTCCAGTAAAATTGAAGCGAGAATATCTCCAACTGCAACTTTTTGTTTTTCTGCTGATTTAACATGACTTACAGCTCTTTGTATTACTCTTTGAAAACCTATTGTCTGTTGAAGAGTATATCCTTCATCTTTACTAATAGATTCAATATGTTTTTTGAAATATCCAAGCAAAGCATCTCTTATTGTATCTATATTTCCTCCGCAGTGTTCAATTATCTCTTTTCCCAAATTGTCATGAAGGATAGCATATAAAACATGTTCTACACATACATATTCATGACGTCTTCGCTTTGCCTCTTTTACTGCAAAACCAAGTGTTTCACTGAGTTCTTTGCTTATCATATGCTTTTATTCCTTTTCTATAGTACATTTAAGAGGAAATTTTTTTTTTTTTGCTTGCTTGTGGACTATATCTACTTTTGTTTCAGCAACTTCAAAGCTGTAAATTCCGCAAACTCCGATTCCCGTGCGGTGAACATCAAACATTATTCTTATAGCTTCTATTTCAGATTTATGAAAAACAGATATAAGTATTTCAACAACAAAATCCATTGTTGTATAATCGTCATTGTTTAAAAAAACTTTATACATTGGTGGTTCTTCTGTCTTTTTTTTAGTTTCAGCAGAAGTTTCCTGTTTTGTGTATATATTAGATTTACTCATGTGATTTAGTATAAGTTAGTTATTATTATAAAATATCTTTAATTGAATTTTAATGATTTTTTTACAAAATTTCAAGTATCTTTAAAAAAATAAATCAATTGTGTCTATTTTTGTTACACATTATTGACCACAACACTTTTTAAATTTTTTCCCGCTTCCGCACGGACAAGGTGTATTTCGTCCGATTTTACTGCCTTCTCTTTTAATGGGTTTTTTCTTTTGCTCTGATTCATTTCCGTGTGAGAAAACAAGCTGATTACTTTTTTCCTGTTCTTTTCTTTCCATTTCCTCTGACTTTACAATGTTTATTCTAAAAAGAACATATAGTGTTTCCTCTTTAATTCTATTTATTAAATCCTGAAACATTTCAAAGCCTTCTTTTTTATAGATCATAAGAGGGTTTTGTTGAGCATATCCGCGCAAACCGATTCCTTCTTTTAAATGGTCCATAGCAAAAAGATGGTCTTTCCACAGATTATCAACTTTTTGAAGCATTAAAAAAGAGATTATATTATTCAGATCCTTTTTCCCAACAAGAGATTCATTTGCCTGGTATTTAACCATTATCAGGTCAAAAAAAAGTTTTTCCAGCTCCTGATTAGATGATTTATTTATAGTATCCTCATCAATATCATCAAAATAAAGGTTAAACTGGTTGAATATATTTTCTTTTAATCCATTTAAATTATAATGAGATTCATCTGTTTTAGGGTTTATGTTACTTTTTATTATATCAAATAGTTTTTCGTGCATCATATCAAATATTGCATGTTCTAAATTTTCACCGCTCAAAGCTTCTCTTCGTTGTCTGTAAATTATTTCTCTTTGCTGATTCATTACATCATCGTATTCAATAAGATGTTTTCTTATATCAAAATTATGTCCTTCAACTTTTTTTTGAGCGCCCTCTATTGCTCTGCTTATAAGATTGTGTTCTATAGGCTCACCCTCTTCCATGCCAAGCTTATCCATGATTTTGGTAATTCGTTCTCCTCCGAATATACGCAAAAGATCATCTTCCAAAGACATATAAAAGCGGGATGACCCAGGGTCTCCTTGTCTGCCAGATCTTCCTCTTAATTGATTATCTATACGCCGGCTTTCATGTCTTGATGTACCTAAAATATGAAGACCTCCTTTTTCTTTAACTCCTTCACCGAGAACAATATCAGTTCCACGTCCTGCCATATTGGTAGATATGGTAACAGCCCCTGCTTGTCCGGCATTTGCAATAATCTGGGCTTCTTCTTTGTGTTTTTTAGCATTTAGAACCGAATGTTTTATCCCGCGTTTTTTAAGTTTGCTGCTTAAATCTTCAGATACATCAATAGAGATTGTTCCAACAAGTACAGGCTGCTGTTTTTTGTTTAACTCATAAATTTCATCTATTGCAGCATCGTATTTTTCTTTTACTGTTTTATAAATAGCATCAGGATAATCTTTTCGAACCATTGGTTTGTTTGTAGGGATTACAACAACATCTAAATCATAGATTTTTTGAAATTCAACAGCTTCAGTGTCTGCTGTTCCTGTCATACCTGACAGCTTATTATACATCCTGAAATAATTTTGAAAGGTTACAGTTGCAAGTGTCTGGTTCTCATTTTCTATTTTTACATTTTCTTTGGCTTCAAGCGCCTGATGAAGCCCATCACTATAACGTCTCCCCGGCATTAACCTTCCTGTAAATTCATCAACTATTACAACTTCATTTCCTTTAATTATATAGTCAATATCAAGCTTAAACAATGTGTGAGCCTTTAGTGCCTGATTTATGTGATGAAGATTCTCAATCTGTTTAGGATCGTACAGGTTGTCTACCTGAAGAAGATTTTCAACTTTCAGAACACCTTCTTCAGTTAAAACCGAGGTTTTAGCTTTTTCATCTATAGTAAAATCAATCTCTTTTTTTAATTTTGGGATTATATTATTTGCCACAGTATAAAGATTAGTTGATTTTTCAGCAGGTCCTGAAATTATAAGAGGAGTTCTTGCTTCATCAATTAATATGCTGTCTACTTCATCAACAATAGCAAAATTGAGTTCTCTTTGAACAATAGACTCTTTTGTGAATTTCATATTGTCTCTGAGGTAATCAAAGCCAAATTCATTATTTGTTCCATATATAATATCTGCACTATATGCTTCTTTTCTTTCAGCATCATCAAGTCCATGTGTAATTGTGCTGACAGTTAAACCCATAAAATTAAAAAGTTCGCTCATCCATTTTGAGTCTCTTTCTGCAAGATAATCATTTACAGTAATTATATGAACGGATTTACCTGAAAGAGCATTTAAATAAGCAGGCAGAGTCGCTGCAAGAGTTTTTCCCTCTCCTGTTTTCATTTCAGCAATTTTACCTTGATGAAGGATAATTCCGCCTATCATTTGAGCATCAAAATGGCGCATTTTTAGAGTTCTAACTGAAACTTCTCTAACAACAGCAAATGCAGCAGGCAGTATCTGATCAAGGCTTTTACCGTCAGCTATTTCTTGTTTGAATTTTGAGGTGTATTGAGAAAGTTCAATGTCTGGGAGTGCTTTAAATTTAGTTTCAAGTTCATTTATTTGCTCTAAAAAAGGTTGAAGCTTTTTAATAACCCGTTCGTTTTTACTTCCAAAAATTTTAGATAAAAAATCAAACAGCATCTGTTATTATTTCCTCCTGGTAAAATATCTATAAAAGCTGAACCATTTTAAATTTTGTTTATAGAATAATTTTATGAATAAAAATAAAATAATTCGGAATTGTTTATTGTGAAGAGAATAAATTACTACAATATCTTTTATTTAAGGCTTAGCACCTAATAAATAAATATGCAACCGGTACATCTTCATTTATATCAACATTTGATTATATATTTTAAATTTAATATATAATCAAATACTCTTTTTTAAAATAAAAGTTTCTTGATTTTAGCTTAATTTACTGGCATTTATAGATGATATTAAATAAATAATATTAATTTTTATTTTATAAACAACCCGCATAGTTTCAGGTATATTTAATGATAATAAAACAGGCTCAGGAAGTGTTGAAAACAGAAGCAGACGGTATTACCAACCTTATTAATAAAATAGATGAAAATTTCATACAAATGATTGAGCTTATATATCAATCAAAAGGACGTCTGATAATAAGCGGTATAGGTAAGTCAGGTCTTATATGTCAAAAAATAGTAGCAACTCTAAACAGTACAGGTACAAAATCATTGTTTCTTCATCCTGTAGAAGCAATGCATGGTGATCTTGGTATGGTATGCCCTGAAGATATATTTCTTGCTGTTTCAAATAGCGGTGAAACAGATGAATTAAACATGCTGATTCCAAGTATAAAAAAAATTGGATGCGGAATAATTTCATTTACAGGAAATATAAACTCCAGTCTTGCAAAACAAAGTGATATAACAATAGATGTTGGAGTAAAAAAAGAAGCATGCCCCTTAGGGCTTGCTCCAACAGCAAGCACTACAGCTGCTCTTGCAATGGGAGATGCATTGTCTGTTGTGCTTATTAATAAAAAACATTTCGGACCAAAAGATTTTAAAAGCTTTCATCCGGGAGGAGCATTGGGGCAGCGCCTATCTCTTGCTGTCAGCAGTATAATGATTTCAAGGAATAATACACCTTTTGTTATTGAAAACACAAAAATGATAAATGCTGTAATAAAAATGGATGAATATAATCTGGGGTTTGTTCTAATCTTAAAAAAAAATACCGATATACTTTCAGGTATCATTACTGATGGTGATTTGAGAAGATTGATTTTAGATAAAAAGTCATTTACAAAATCTACAGTAAATCAGATAATGACAAAAAATCCACAAACAATATATAAATATACTCCTGTATCTGATGCTTTAAACAAGATGGAAATTTTTCAGATTACTGTTTTACCTGTTGTTGATGAATCAGGAATGAATATAGGTGCGGTTCATATGCATGATATTTTTGGTAAGGGTACATTAAAATTTTAATTTTCTTGTGAGGATAACATGAATTTTTCAGATTCCGTAGAAGTGGATACACTTGGAAAAGCAAATATAATTTCTCCTTTGCTTGATAATAATGCAGACAATCAATATTTTGTACGAGACGATGAAAAAATTATTATTCAGATAAACATAAAAAATGTTATGCAGTCTGTTTTAGATGAAAATCAAATTTCAACATTTGAACTTGCAGGTCCCAGGAAACGTATATATTTTGATCCAAGTAAATTAAGATGTGCTCTTGTTACCTGCGGTGGGTTGTGCCCTGGTTTAAATGATATAATACGCTCTATTGTTTTAGAACTCTATCACAGGTATGGGGTAAAAAATATAGCTGGTATAAAATATGGACTTGTGGGTTTTATTCCAGAACACAAACATGAAATAATAGATCTTAATCCGTCAGTGGTTGCTGATATTTTAAATGAAGGAGGGTCTATATTAGGTTCTTCAAGAGGTAAACAGGATATAGAACTGATAGTTGATTGTCTTGAAAGAATTCAGATTGGCATTCTTTTTATGATAGGAGGAGATGGAACATTAAAGGCAGCTTTAAAAATTGCTGATGAAATTACAAAAAGAGATCTTAAAATAAGTGTTATTGGTATTCCTAAAACTATAGATAATGATATTTATATGATTTCACGTTCATTTGGATTTGACACAGCAGTTGAAATGGCAACGCAAGCTATAAAAGGTGCTCATAATGAAGCTGAAGGCTATTTAAACGGAATCGGTCTGATAAAAGTTATGGGCAGACATTCAGGATTTATAGCAGCTACAGCTGCAATTGCCCAACAGGATGTTAATTTTGTGCTGATTCCTGAAATTGATTTTGATCTTGAAGGTGAAAATGGTCTGCTTTCTACACTTGAAAAAAGATTAAAGTGTAGAAAGCATGCGGTAATACTTGTGGCAGAAGGGGCAGGGCAAAAAATTTTTGAAAATGAAAAAGATGAATTTGATCCATCTGGTAATAAGAAATTAAATGATATAGGGATTTTTTTAAAAAATAAAATAATTGAATATTTTTCAAAAAAAGAGATCAATATTGCACTAAAATATTTTGACCCCAGTTATCTCTTACGAAGTCTGTCTGCAAATTCAAATGATAGTGTGTTTTGTGGTTTTTTAGGCAGGGATGCTGTGCATGCTGGTATGGCTGGTAAAACAAAAATTATTATTGGCCACTGGAATAATCATTATGTTCATATTCCCATGGTTTGCTCAGTTGAAAAACGAAAACAGGTTTGTTCCAATGGTAAATTATGGCATACTGTTTTAGAATCTACAGGGCAGGGAACGTTAGTTAATAAACCATAAATAAGGGAAATTAGTCACTTACAGTTTTTTTATCAATGCTGTTTCATCACAATCTGGAAACTTTACACAATGAATACATTCTCCCCATATTTTTAATGGAAGTTCTTTTTTTGAAATTATGTTAAATCCGAATTTTTTAAAGAATTCGGGCTTGTAGGTTAGTGTAAAAACTTTTTTAATTTCAAGTGCTTCAGCATTCTCTATAGCAGCCATTACAAGTTTTGTCCCTATTTTTTCTTTCTGAAATTCAGGTAAAACAGCAAGAGATCTGACTTCTGCTATATCTTCCCAACATATTTGCAATGCACAGCATCCTTTTATAACTTTATTATTATTGTCTTCATCAATATATACAAAGAAATCTCTCAAGTGATCATAAAGTTCACTTAAAGGTCTGGGCAAAAGCTCTCCCTGAGTTCCAAATATTGTTAACATTTTGTAAATATCTTTAATATCATTTATATTTGCTTTTTTTATCACAATGTTTTTAATGTTTTATTCTAAACAATCCTTTTACACAGTTAATAGAATGAGAAAAACAGTTTTCTCCCGAGATCATATCAAAGTTTTTCTGGTATATGCCATCTGGAATATTAAAATAGTTATTACTGCTTCGTAAAACCACTTTTTTCATAAAATCAATCCATATGGGCAATGCTGCTTTTGCACCGGTTTCAAAGTTTCCCAATGAACTGTAATTGTCATTTCCTACCCATACACCTGTTGCAATATTTGATGAAAAACCTATAAATAAAGCATCTTTATAATTATTTGTAGTTCCGGTTTTGCCAGCTGTAAAGCCGCTAAGAAATTTAGCTTTTTTCCCGGTACCTTCTGTAATTACACCTTTTAATATATCAGACATAATAGCCGCACTTTTCTCTGACATAGCTATATGCCTGACGGGTATATTTTGCCAAATAACAGCACTACTCCTGTCTGTAATTTTTGTAATATAAAATGGTTTAATCCACAACCCTTTATCAGGAAAAACAGCATATGCAGAAGTAAGTTCTACAAGGGTTGTTTCAGATGATCCTAATGCAAGTGATAAATAAGGAGCAAGCTTAGATTGTATGCCAAGCTTTTTTGCAAATTTTACTGTTGATTGTACACCAAATTTTTCTATTAATTTTACAGCAGGAATATTTTTTGAGTGAACAAGGGCATATCTTAATGTTATTTCACCACTATATTTGCGGGAAAAATTTTCAGGTTGCCAGTCGCCTGCTTTTTTAGAGCCTGGAAATATAACAGGTGCGTCTAATATTGTACTGTTTTGTTCTAATCCTTTTTCTATTGCAAGAGCATAAATTATTGGTTTAAAAGCTGATCCTGATTGTCTTTTTGCAAAAACTGCCCTGTTATATGAACTTTTTTGGTAATTATTTCCTCCTGTCATGGCAAGTATTGCACCGGTTTTTGTATCAATACTAACCAAAGCTCCCTGGGGGGCAGGATTGTTTATGTTTTTTGCCTGCATTCTTTTTATAAGATTATTGATATGTTTTCTCTGACTCTGTTCAGCTATTTCCTGGTATTTATAATAAAGGGTTGTATAAATTTTAATTCCGCCTTTATAAAGCATTGAAGATCCTAAAACAGATCCAGTCTGTTTTTTTACTATATCCACAAAAAAAGGGGCTTTGTTATAAGTTTTTTTCTTATTATTAATGATAACAGGTTGCTTTACTTCATTATCATACCTGCTTTTTGTTATGACTTTATCTTGCATCATTTGAAATAAAACTGTGTTTCTTCTTTTTGTAGCCAAATCCTTATTATTTAAAGGAGAATATCTTGATGGTGACTTAGGCATTCCTGCAATAAGTGCACATTGATTTAAATTTAAATCTGATACAGATTTGTTAAAATAAATTTTTGCAGCAGATTCTACCCCATAGGCTCCGCTTCCAAAATAGACCTGGTTAAGATAAATCTCAAGAATCTCGTTTTTTGTATATCTTCTTTCAAGTTGTATTGACAAAATAATTTCGTTTAATTTCCGCACGAGATTTTTTTTTTTGGTAAGAAAAAGGGTTTTTGCAAGTTGCTGGGTGATAGTACTTGCACCTTCAATAAATTCTCCTGCTATAATATCTTTTGTTGCTGCTCTGATAATCCCTTTTATGTCAAAGCCAAAATGTTTATAAAATTTTTTATCTTCTGTTGCAACTATTGCAGCTTTTAGATAATACGGCATTTTTTTTATGGAGACAGGATATCTTTTTTCAATAAAAAGTTCAGCAAGTAATACCTTATCTGCTGAATAGATTTTTGTTGCAGCAGATGGTATAAAATTTTCAAGTTTTTTTATTTGAGGCAGGTCTTTTGTAAGAGCAAAAATTGCTCCTATAAAAACACCTGTAAAAATCGAAATAAGAAAAATTATAATGAATATATATTTTTTTTTAAAAAACATTATAGTAAAAATTTATTAATTTTTTAAAAAGCATGTAAAGTTAAATAATTAATATGTTTTATATAGTTTATTTTTTAGAAGCTCAAGGGAAATTTTGTATTCTTTGAATTATTAAAAAATACAGAACACATGCCAAAAAAAGCTTTAGAGAATTATCTATAAAATCTTGATATCTTATAAACAAATATGGTAAACGCTTATTAAGGAACGTGGATGAAATTTTTTCAAGTTCAAGGCGAGAAAATAATTTAATCGCAGGACTACCTGTTCAAATCAGACAAAAATAACGAGATATTAAAATGAAATATATATATAGATTATCAGGCACAAGAAGTAGACCAGAGCAGTATTTTGCAATTTTCCTTTTTATAATAGTGCTATTTCCTTTATCTGTGATAGCACATACCACGATTATTG
>DAOWNP010000098.1 GCA_030642545.1 Desulfobacteraceae bacterium
TTTAACATATTGATATTATAGGTGTTGGTTCATTCTTGCCGTCATTCCGGCGAAAGCCGGAATCCAGAATAATTCCAACAACATAATAAAGCTTGCTGCCGGATCTTTGTCCGGCATGACGGCAGAACTTTGGACTCTTAAATTAGGACATTTGAGCGGACTCTTTTTAACATATTTATATTATTAACAATAAAATGAAATTTCCTATACTATCCAAGTTAAAAAAAATTATTTAAGGACATTATGCTCCCTCTTAATAAAAAAATTAAAAAAGAGATTTTACTCTGGATTTTAATACTATCTGCATCTTTTATTGCTTTGAGTATTTTTATTTACTTTTTATCAGACATTATATACAAGGCTGATATTAATCAGATACACAATAAATATTTATGGGCAATTTTGTTTGGTACCTCTTTCTGGGTGACACTGTTTTTTACTTTTGCGTTAATGCGTATCCGCTATTTAAATACAAAAAAATATGTTGCACTTATCCGCATAAACGAAGAAAATCATCGTATTTTATTAGACAACATCCAAATGCAGATATGGTATCTGACAGATGATCATACCTATGGAGCAGTCAACAAGGCACATGCCAGCTTCCATGGAATAAGGGTTAATAAGATAGCTTTCAGAGATATATACGATATTTTTCCTAAAGAGATTGCAAATCGCTATCAGCAGGAAAACAAGGAAGTATTTACAACAGGCAGAACAATAAAAACAGAAAGCCAGATCACTAATGCTTTCGGTAAACAATGCCTGATCTCCACTATAAAATCTCCCATATCAGATAATAACGGTAGTATTCAATATGTAGTATGTTCAGCAGAAGATATTACCGAACGTAAACAGGTGCAAAAAACTCTAAAAGAGAAAGAAAAGTTTACAGAAAAATTACTCAATGACATGATAACATTTGTTGGTGTACTTGAACCAAATGGCAACATCATCTTCATAAACAACCGGCCTCTTAAAATATCCGGAATCAAACTGGAAAATATTACAGGTGAAAAACTCTACAATACTTCCTTGTGGGCATATTCTGATAAAGTTCAAAAAAAAATTAAGAATGACATAAAAAAGTGTGCTTCAGGAAAACCTGTAGTGCATGACATTCAAATGCAGACAGCAGATAAATCACTGATATGGATCGAATTCAGCATGCATCCAATTTACAATGAATGTGGTGTTGTAGAATTTTTGATCCCTGAGGGACGTGACATTACCCAGAGAAAGCAAATAGAAGAAGCTCTCAAAAAAAGTGAAACAAAATTCCGTGGACTTATTGAAGCTTCCTGTGACTGGATATGGGAATTAAATTCAGAAGGAGCTTACACATATACCAGCCCCCAGGTTGAGAACATATTGGGATATACACCTGATGAGATTATCGGCAAAACACTTTTTGATCTAATGCCGCCTGAAGAAGCAGCACGAGTATCTAAGATAGTTGATAACCTGAAAAAAACAGATAGCCCCATTATTGCCCTGCAAAACATAAACCTGCACAAAGACGGTAGTCATGTTGTTCTTGAATCAAGTGCTGTTCCAATCTTTGACAAAACAGGAATCCTTACTGGTTATCATGGGATTGATCGGGATATCTCCATACGTATACAACACGAAAAAGAAAAACTGGATTTAGAACGACAACTGCTGCACACACAAAAACTCGAAAGTCTTGGAGTACTGGCAGGCGGCATCGCACATGATTTCAATAACCTCCTGATGGTCATTCTCGGCAACGCAGACTTAGCACTTGACAAACTGGCTCCAGCATCTCCTGCTATCAACAATATTCATGAAATCGAAAAGACATCAAAACGTGCAGCAGAGCTGGCTAAACAAATGCTTGCATACTCAGGCAAAGGCAAGTTTGTTATTAAATCTATTAATTTAAACCAGTTTATTAATGAAATGGGACACCTGCTTGAAGTTTCAATTTCAAAAAACGCCGTAATTAAATACACTCTTGCAGATAACCTGCCAGCTTTTGACGGCGATGCAACACAAATTCGCCAGATTATAATGAATCTGATTACCAACGCATCAGAAGCTATCGGCAACACAAGCGGCACCATATCCTTATCTACAGGCATAATAAATTGTGACCGCATATATCTTGATAAAATAAATGAGACTCTTTGGGCAGGCTTAGAGGAACCGCTTAAAGAAGGTATTTACATATATCTTGAAGTAGCTGACACAGGCTGCGGCATGAAATTAAAAACCATTGAAAAAATTTTTGATCCCTTTTTTACAACAAAATTCATAGGACGCGGACTGGGCTTGTCTGCTGTACTTGGTATTATACGCGGCCATAAAGGTGGACTCAAAATTTACAGTGAAATTAACAAAGGCACAACATTTAAAATTATTTTTCCTTCAAATAAAATATTTGACAACAGCATTACAGTTCAAAAAAAAAATACAACTGAAGAAAAAATATACCATAAAACAGGAACAATTTTGCTTGTAGATGATGAAGAAAATATCTGTTCTGTAGGCAGGGACATGCTTGAGCACTTAGGTTTTGATGTTCTTACTGCACCTGACGGCCGCAAAGCAATAGAAATATTTCGCACACATGCAGATAAAATCATCTGTGTACTTCTTGATCTTACCATGCCACACATGAACGGCGAAGAAACATTCCGCAAAATGCGGGACATACGCCCTGATGTTAAGGTAATCCTAAGCAGCGGTTACAACGAGCAAGATGCGACACAGACATTTACCGGTAAAGGCCTTGCAGGTTTTATCCAAAAACCCTATCCTATGGCTACACTAAAAGAAAAGCTTAAAAACGTATTGAAAGTAGAGAAATAACACTTATAAGAAACATAGACAAAACGGTTATACTATACAACAACCGCTAATTCTTAAAATAATCATCCATTGCCAGCTTTAACCTGTAAAACTCTTCATCCAATTGTTCAACACACTTTTTTATAGCATCCATATCACCGGCTTTCCCTGATTTTTCCATACTGCCTGCTACCTCACCCAAAAAAGGACATCCCACATTAGCACTTGCTCCTTTAATTGTATGTACCTGCCTTATTACTACTTCCATATCTTCTATTTTAATATTTTCTTTTAAAATCTGAATCTGAACAGGTATATCTTCTAAAAACCCATTACACACTATCTCTACAATCTCTTTATCACCCTCTAACCGCTCCAGCAAATCTGCTGCATCAAAGGCAGATTTTTCAGATTTATCTGTTTCAGGTTCGTCTGTTTCAGGTTCATCTGTTTCAAGTTCACCTATTTCAGGTTCATCAAATTCACTGTCTGGCAGCCATTTTTCAAGAACTTCCCTGACCTTCTCTTTTACAACAGGCTTGGCTATATAATCATTCATACCAGCCTCAATGCACATCTCCCGATCTCCGGTCATGACATTAGCTGTCATTGCAACAACAGGTATTTTATAATCTAAAACATCTGATTTGTTGTTTCTTATAATCCTGGTTGCCTCAAGCCCGCCCATTACCGGCATCTGTAAATCCATAAACACGAGATCATAAGGGGTCTCCTTTAGTTTTTTTACTGCATCTTCTCCGTTTACAGCAATATCTGCATTGTATCCGAGTTTTTTTAATATTGCCTTTGCCACAACCCTGTTTGTACTATTATCTTCAACAAGCAGTAATCTCATTTTAAGCTTTCTTTCTTTGCTTATAATGGATCCTGATACCTGAGATGTCTTTTCTATACTCTCATTTTTAGTATACCCCGCAACAACCTGTATCAAACAATTATACAATTCTTTCTGCTGCACAGGTTTTGTAATAAAAGCAGTAAACCCCTCCTTTTCATATAATTTGATATTGCCTCTGTCACTCATGGGGATAAGAAGCCCTATACGGGTATTTTTAAGCTTTTCATCACTTTTTACTGCTCTCCCTGCTTCTATCCCGCCCATCTTCGGCATATGCATATCAAAGACAGCAACATCAAAAGGTTCTCCCTGCCCAAAAGCGTCATAGAGCATATCAAGACCATCTGTACCACTTTTAGCAAGAGAATATTTTATATTCCAAAAAGAGAACATTTTCTCTGCAATTTTACGATTTGCTTCATTATCATCCACAAAAAGTATTTTTATTTTATTTAAAGCATCAACATTTAAAGGCTTAAAACTTTTATCTGAATTTTTAAGCTCAACTGTAAACCAGAATGTAGTTCCCTTACCCTCTTGACTCTCTATACCTATTTCTCCATCCATTAATTCTACAAGTTGTTTAGATATTGCAAGCCCCAAACCTGTGCCACCAAATTTTCTCGTTATAGATGTATCTGCCTGAGTAAATTTATCAAAAAGTGTATTTTGATTCTCTTTTGAAATACCAATTCCTGTGTCTGATACAGAAAAACGAAGTTTGCATGAGCTATGCTGATTTTTTTCCATACAACATAAAACAACAATCTCTCCTTTTTCAGTAAACTTTACAGCATTTCCAGTTAAATTAATCAAAATTTGCTTTAACCTTTCTGGATCACCTTTTAAAAAAGTGGGAACATCGGGTTCGGCAAAACATATAAATTCAAGGCCTTTTTCTTCTGTTCGAAATGCCATTGTACCTGCAAAATTCTCCAGCAGACTCCTTAAATCAAAATCTATTTCCTCCATATCTAATTTGCCAGCTTCAATTTTTGAAAAATCAAGAATATCATTAATAAGTGACAGAAGTGATTCCCCGCTGCTTTTAACAGTCTGCGCATACTTGCACTGCACCTCATCCAAGTCAGTTTCTAAAAGCAGTTCAGTCATACCAATTACACCGTTCATTGGTGTTCTGATCTCATGGCTCATATTAGCTAAGAATTCACTCTTGGCAAGAGTACCCATCTCAGCCTCAAATGCCATCTGATTTGATCTCTCAATTGCTTTTTCAAGCTCACCTTCCCTCTCTCTAACCTCATTTTCAGCATATTTTTTACGTATATTAATAAAATGCAAAAAAGCTGTTACTATCAGGATTAATAGTATTCCCATTGATAAAACTATCCATGAAAGAATCGATTCATGTACAGACTTAAAACTCAGTGTTGATTCAAAAACAACTGGAAATATTTTATCAGCAACTGTAATTTTTCCGGTTTTTTTAAATATTGCTTGCGTTGAATCTATCTTATTATTAAAGCTGTTCAGGCTGACATTAATTTCTGTACCTGTTAAAAATAATTTAATATCATCCAAAACTGAACCTATATGAAATATTTCAATCAAAATTCCTTTTAATTCTTTTCTCTTAGTTCCAGCAATACTTTCAGTACCTTCTTTTTTATAAACAGGATAAAGTATATATAAATCATTTAAAGAAGCAACGGGCTTATGTTCAAACAAAGACACTCCTGACAGCCCGACTCCCTTACCGGTCTTTCGTACTTTATTAATTGCTTTCATAAATCGTGGATCAGACCATATATTTAAACCTAAAAGTTCACTGTTTTCTGAAACAGGCTCTACATACAATACAGGAAAGCACTCTTGAGATAATCCTTTCGTTTCTGCTTCTTTTTGGAAAGACAAATTCCTGATACTATAAGCATGCTGAAGACTTTTTTCTGCTTTTTTTTCATAAGCTGTACAATCTTCAAAAGAGACAGCAGGTGCAAAAATAAAAGCACGTATAGCTTTGTGTCTAAAAACAGCAGGCATCACAAAAGCTTTAAACTCTTGATAATCCACATAGTTTGAACCATTATAAAAACGTGCAAGTGCGTCAATTTCAAGAATATGCATTCTGACTTCACTTTTAAACATACTGATACTCATATCTACATGTTTATTAAAACATACTGTCATGCGTTTAAATTCAATGTTTTTAGATATAAAATATGCAGACAATGTAAGCATCACACCAATTATTAAAACAACAATTAAAACAACCGGATTTTTAAAATTGAATTTATCTGATATGGGTAGTTCTTTTAATTTCATTTGGCATATCCCAGTTAATGTATATATTTTTACTCACTTTATACACAAAAAAACTCTAATTATTTAAACATAGCAGATTTTCAGATATTTTTTTATTCAACAGCAATCTGAAATTAAAAACAAATCCTGTTTTTTTATATATAGTGTTGTTTATATGAAAATGATGAATTATGAATGGTTAATTATGAATTAAGGAATTCTACTAATTTATAATTTACCAGTAAGCATTATTTCATTTTCATGTTTTGTTGTGCCTGTCAGGGCATGACCGTTATAAAGAGATATTCTTATTTTGAATATTTTTATTTGCAGATTTTACTATTTATTTTAGTTATTTTACATATTTCTATAATATTATCAAGAAATATTTCTTTTTATCAAAATCACAAGCATCAGACATAAGGAACAAAGACAAAATAACTTCCACAAAGATGCACACTGTTTTGTCCTCGTTCTCAACCATTTTCAAATCCAAAGTTAACTGGTATTTTTACCCACATTTCACAAGGTTTATACCCCTTTGTTCCAGGAGTAAATTCCCATTTTTTTACAGCTTTTAATGCAGAATTATCTAAAATTTTATATCCGCTTGATTTATCAATCTTTAGTTCAGCGACCCTGCCCTCTTTTGATACAAGAACTTTAAGATTAACTATTCCATGAAACCCTTTAACTTGTGCTGTTTTAGGATAAGCAGGTGCAGGAGAATTTTTGTTAGGAAAAGGCAAAACAATCTTATTTGCTATCCGAAGATTTATTTCTCTGTACTGCTCTTTTAAAAGAGTTTGCAACTCTTCAATATTTTTTATTTTTATTAACAGACTATTATATTCCTGTTTTAAAAAAACCTGTTCAGTTTTAAAGTTGTTTATTTCTATCAACAAGTTGCTATCTTGCTGTTTTAATTGCTGTTTTAATTGCTGTTTTATTATATTGGTTTTAAATAAAATTTGCTTTTGAATATTACTGTTTGATGTCTCAGGCAGCTTTTTTATAATATTTATAGTTTTGTTTTTATCAAAGTCATTTTTTACTTTATCAATTTTTTTGTTCAACAAAGAAATAGTTTCTATAACAGGAACAAATTGTAAATAAACAGATTTTTCCATTTTCTCAAGTTCTTTTGTTAAATCTGAAATAGTGTTGTTTGTTTCACTACGCTTTTCATCTGTCTGAATATCAGGAGATTCCTTACCTCTACCTGTATTTTGATACGCAATAATCCCTGTCATTATTATAGCAAAACACGAAAATATCATAGAAATCAGCGAAAGATTTTTTTTTATTCTAAAAGAATCGGGATAAACAAGAGATAGAGGTTTTTCAATTGTCTTCATGTTTATTTGAGATTTTTCAGTATTTAGCATGATTTAAAATTATTCCCATCTGCATAGATTAAAAAAAACAAAGTTTATATAAAATTTAATTCCATAGTAAAATTAAATTTGCAAGTTTTAATTAAATATTATATCAAATTAACTATATTTAATTATAATTTAACTATAAAATTATTTATGAAACATAAAGATTTTAATATAATACTATTTATAACTATACTGTCAGAACAGTACAAGACATGGAATGCACCTGTTATTACACTAATAGCAAATAAAGGTGCGACTCCTTTTGAAATACTTGTTTCAACCATACTATCATTAAGAACAAAAGATGAAGTAACTGCAAAAGCTGCTATTAGACTTTTTGAAATTGCCAAAAAACCGGAAGAAATTTTAAAAATAGATGAACAAACAATACAAAAAGCTATCTACCCTGTTGGTTTTTACAAAACTAAAGCAAAAAGATTAAAACAGATAAGCAAAATATTAATTGAAAAACATGACAAAAAAGTTCCGGATACAATGGAAAAACTTTTAAATCTCCCTGGGGTTGGAAGGAAAACAGCAAATCTTGTATTAATTGAAGGTTTTAAAAAAATTGGAATATGTGTTGACACACATGTTCATAGAATAAGCAACAGAATAGAATATGTAAAAACAAAAACACCTGAAGAAACTGAATTTGCTTTAAGAAAAATACTGCCAAAACAATACTGGATAAAATATAATGAAATATTAGTTGCTTTTGGACAAACAATCTGCCGCCCTGTTTCCCCTTTTTGCAGCAAATGCCCTGTCTTGTTTATATGCTCTAAAAAAGATGTGAATATTTCAAGATAAGCCAGTAATACTCAGTGGTGTCCGGTTAGGAAAGTACAGGAAACAAAATAGACAAAATACGGAAAGTTTAATTGTTTTTTCCGCTATTTTAGAATAAA
>DAOWNP010000292.1 GCA_030642545.1 Desulfobacteraceae bacterium
CCGAGGATTAAATTTATTTTTTAACGCAGAAATTGGATAAATTAGCGTTTTGCATCCGCCTGTCGATTGTTATCCCTATTATAACTATTAGGATAGAAATATAATCAATCAACCTTTACCCATCAACTTTATTTCTTAATCATAAAGCTTATTTAAAACCTTATTACTTTCTTTTAAAGCTATATCGCAAAAATCGCCGTAATATTTTTTAATCTCTTCTAAGAAATCTACTTTTTTTTCTTCATTATTGATAAACATTTTCTCTTTGGTTTTGCAAAAAACATTTAAAAACTCATCCACAACTTTTTGAGTATGCCTGTTTTCAGAAATAAGAGTTGAGTAAAGATGTGTATCCTGGGCAAACAATCTTCCTATAAGATCAAGTTTTAATCTAAAAATAGGAGTACTGCACGAAGATATATCGTCAGGTAAAATATTTTTTTCCTGAATGAATTTAGCAAGAGATATGGTAAGGAAATGAGTTAGACCCTGTATTATCGCCATGTTTTTATCATGTTCCAGCGGATCCATTTTAGTTACAACCGCTCCTTTGGATTTAAAGAATTTTTCAACCCAGTCAGTCCATTTTTTTCCACGACAAGGGCATATTACTACATTCTGGTTTTTTAAAGAATCCACAAAAGGTCCAAACATAGGGTGGGTCCCACACACTTCTGCACATGAATTCTCCAGCATAGAAGCCACAACGTCTTCCTTAAGAGAACAAAAATCCATAAAAAGCTGGTCTTTTTTTAATATAGTACCTATCTTTTTTGCAATTTCAATGGCTGATTTAACTGGAGTACTTAATATAACTACCTGGGATTGCCTGACGAGATCATTATATGTAAGAGTTGTTTTACGACCTGCAATTAAAACATCAAATCCAGCAGATAAAAACTCTTTTTCAAAAAGACGACCCATAACTCCGGTACCGCCTATAATACCAATTGTAATTTTACTCATTCATTGTCCTTTGTCTTAAAACATGATCAGCTATAACTATGCTCACCATTGATTCACAAACAACATTAATTCTCGGTATTGCTGCTATATCATGTCTTCCCTTGGTGGATATTTGAGCAGGTCTGTTTGAAGTATCTATTGTATCCTGAGATATAGAAATAGATGGAATAGGTTTTACAGCAGCTCTTATAACAATATCGTCTCCATTGGAAATACCTGCAAGTATTCCTCCTGCATTATTTGTTCTAAAACCATCTGGTATAATAGCATCATTATTTTGAGACCCTGTCATAGAAGCTACTGAAAAACCTGCTCCTATTTCAACTCCTTTTACAGCTCCTATACCCATAACAGCTTTTGCAAATTCTGCATCAAGTTTGTCAAAAACAGGTTCTCCAAGACCTTTTTTCATACCTGTTACAAGGATTTCAACTACACCGCCCAGTGAATCCCCCTGATTTTTAACATCTAATATACGCTGCTCTATTTTTTTTACAGCTTGGGGATCAGGACAAAGAAAACTGTTTTCCCCAATTAAGTCAATATCTCTTTTACAAGCTTTTATTCCGCCAAGCTCTATAGTATAACAAATAACAGTGATGCCCTCTTTTTCTATAATGGCTTTTGCAACTGCTCCTGCTGCAACCCTTGCAACTGTCTCCCTTGCAGATGCTCGTCCGCCGCCACGAAAATCACGAATTCCATATTTGGCAAGATATGTGTAGTCTCCATGTCCTGGACGAAACAGATCTTTATACGGAGCATATGAAGATGATCTGGCATCTTTATTTTTAACCATTATCATCAAAGGAGTGCCTGTGGTTTTACCTTCAAATACCCCGGACATAATAATTGCCGTATCAGGCTCACTCCTGCTTGTACTGACAAGACTGCTTCCTGGACGTCTTCTGTCTAACATCTTCTGAATTATAGATTCATCAAGACAGATATTTGGAGGACAGCCATCTATTACTACACCAACTCCCATACCATGGGATTCTCCCCAGGTAGTTATTTTGAATACTTTTCCAAAACTGTTTCCAGGCATTTTATCAAATCCCGCTTATAATCTTTTTTTAATCTCTTTTAAGGATAGATCAACAACTTCATCTATATCAATATTATCTGTATCAATATAAAAATCCATTGCTTTGGTATATAGTGGTTTCCTGAAATCCAATGTCTCTTCAACTTCTTTATAAAGACCTTTATCTGTGAGAGATGGACGAAATTCATCTGTTTTTTCATCTCCTGAGATTCTTCTATATATGGTGTCAGGTTCAGCACAAAGCCATATAACAATACCGCTTTTTTTTATGGCATCTATATTTTCAGGATCAAGTATAACACCGCCTCCGGTTGCAACAACAACATTATTCAGTTTACATATATTACCGGTTACATCTTTTTCCATTTTTCTGAATGCATCCCAACCTTTTTGTGCAACAATATCTGATATGGTCGATTTATACTTTTCAACAAGCATTATATCTGCATCAATAAAGTCAAAGCCGAGTTTTTTTGCAAGTTTTGCTCCTGTACTGCTTTTTCCTGTACACCTGTAACCTATAATAAAAATATTCATTATTCGTACATTCCTTTAAAAACCTCCCAAAAATTGGGAAAGGATTTACCCACACATTTTTCATCTTCAATGGATATATTAGGAACTATAAGACCGGCAATTGCAAAACTCATAGCCATTCTATGATCATCATAAGTCTTAATAACAGCACCTGCAGGTTTCCTGCCTCCGGATATTACCATTGTTGAATCATCACAGAAAGCATCTACTCCCATTTTTTTCAATTCAGCAACAACAGATCCTAAACGATCACTCTCTTTTGCTTTTAGATGTTCGACATTTTTTATTACTGTTTTTCCTTTTGCAAAAGCTGCTACAACAGCGAGAGTTGGAACCATATCCGGCATATCAGCCATATCCACTTCAATTCCATAGAGTTTCCCGCCGGTAACAGATATACCATCGTGATCACAGGAAACATTACAACCCATAGATTTCAATACATTTGCAAAGCGAACATCACCCTGCTTTGTATCAGGAGATATTCCCAATACTTTTATTTTCTTTCCTGTTACAGCAGCTGCTGCCCAAAAATAACCTGCTTGAGAACAATCAGGCTCTACTGCATATTTTCCTGCTTTATATACCTGATCTGGTAAAATTTTAAAATAGTTATACCCTTTGCGTGTTACATCTATATTGAGCTGCCTCATAATATCTATAGTCATATCTATATAGGGTTTTGAAACAGGTCCTTTAATAACATTTATTTCAAGACCGTTTAAAGTATATGGAGCAATCAGAAGCAGAGATGACAGATACTGACTGCTGATACTGCAATCTATATTTACTTTTCTCTCTTTTATTCCAGAGCCTTTTATTTCAACAGGGGGAGAGCCTGTCTTATTTACAGAAACAGCAGAAACCAAAAGCTGGTTTAAAGCATCTAACAAGCTGTTTACAGG
>DAOWNP010000207.1 GCA_030642545.1 Desulfobacteraceae bacterium
ATCAGTTATCAACTGACAACTGACAACTGACAACTGACAACTGACAACTGACAACTGACAACTGACAACTGATAACTGATAACTGATAACTGACAACTGACAACTGACAACGTTTACACGTATCGAAAATAGTGAAGCATACATTAACTCCGAAAGTTGAGTTATTAAAGATAAGGATCAGATGCTATAAGATAATTTTGTATATAATCTTTTGCTGCTTCTTTGATTGTTGTAAACTTAATCTGACATCCTGCTCCTCTTAATTTATTTGTGTCAGCACATGTATAGTACTGGTATTTATCTTTTAAAGAATCAGGCATATCTATATATTTTATGTCTGTTTTTTTATCCATAGATAGAAAAACTGCTTTTGCAAGATCATTCCATGTGCTTGCAGTACCTGTTCCAACATTAAATATACCTGTTTTATCTCTATTGTTTAAAAACCACCATATTACATCAACGCAGTCTTTTATATAGATAAAATCTCTTAACTGTCCACCATCAGGATACTCTTTTTTATAAGATTTAAACAATTTGATACAACCTGTTTCTTTAACCTGAAAAAAGGCTTTGTAAAAAACACTTCGCATATCTTCTTTGTGATATTCATTAGGGCCGAATACATTAAAAAATTTAAGACTGACGAGTTTTTTAACTGCATCTGTTTTTAATGCCCATAAATCAAAAAGCTGTTTTGAATATCCATACATATTAAGAGGTTTTAAATTATATGATATATCAGAGCTGTCTGAAAAACTGTTTTCCCCGCTGCCGTATGTTGCAGCACTCGATGCATTTATAAATCTTATATCTCTTCTAATGCAGTACCTGGCAATTTTTTGAGAAAAATGGAAATTATTTTCCATAAGGTAATCAGCATCTGTTTCTGTTGTAGATGAGCAGGCTCCGAGATGAATTATGCTGTCTACAGGATAAAAGCTGTTTTTGGAAAGGAGATCTAAAAATTTTGATTTATGAATAAAATCAGTAAATTGTCTGTTAACAAGATTTTTCCATTTATCATTATGTGTCAGGTTATCAACAATTAAAATATCATCTATACCTGCTTTATTAAGCCTCCATACGACAGCACTTCCTATAAAGCCTGCACCGCCTGTTACTATTATCATTAATATAAGTTCCTTTGTTATATTTTAAAAATTTGTGCTTTTTTTCAAAAAAAAAATAAATTAACTTGTAAATTCCTATAAAAACTTGTATTAGATGACATAAATTTAGATAGATTTCAATAAAGATCTTGATTTAATATTCCTTAGTTTCTTTTATAGTAAAGTATTTGACTTATAAGTTTAAATGGATAATTGTATAAGAAACCCTGCCAGAAATTTAGTTTGTTATATTAATCAAGAAAAATTTAAAAGGAAAAATAAGAAAATAATATATGAGCAGCAAAATACTAATCAATGCTCTTGATCCTGAAGAGTGCAGAATCGCTAAAGTAAAAAATAACAAGCTTGAAGAGTTTCATTTTGAAACAGCAGCAAAAGAGATTACAAAAGGAAATATTTACAAAGCAATTATTTCCAGAGTGGAACCGAGTCTTCAGGCTGTTTTTATAGATTATGGGGCTGAAAAGCATGGTTTTTTACAAAAACAGGAGATACACAGTGACTATTTTTTAGATAACAGCTCAGGCGACAGATCTTTGAAAAATATTGTTCGTCGTGGTCAGGAGCTTCTTGTGCAGGTGATAAAAGATCCTTTGATGAAAAAAGGTGCAATGCTTAGCACTTTTATTTCTCTTCCGGGAAGAAACATTGTGCTGATGCCAGGGAGTCATAACAGTGGAGTATCAAGAAAAATAGTTGATGATAGTGAACGTAAAAGATTAAAAAATATTGTAAGTTCTTTAAAGCTTGGTGATGGTTTTGGTGTGATTGTACGTACTGCAGGAGATCAAAGTACCAAGGCTGATTTGTCAAAAGATCTTAGCTATTTGATGCGTCTTTGGAAAAACATTAATAGCATGGGTATGGATGAAAGTGCTCCTGTTCTTTTGTATAAAGAAAGAGATCTTGTTGTAAGATCCATAAGGGATTATTTTACTCCTGATATTACGGAGATTCTTGTTGATGATCTCCATGTGTTTAATGAAGTAAGAAGTTTTATGCGTATTATTTCTCCGAAACATACGCATATTATAAAGCGGTACAGGGGGGCAAAACCTATATTTGCCAAATATCAGTTAGAAGATCAGATAGCTTCTGTTTTTGAAAATAAAGTGAATTTAAAAACAGGAGGGTCTGTGGTTCTTGAACAGACTGAAGCTCTTGTAGCCATAGATGTTAATTCAGGCAAATCCACAAAAAAAGCATCTCTCGAAGAGACAGCTTTGGAAACAAACCTTGAAGCAGCAGAAGAGATTTCACGGCAGTTAAGGCTAAGAGATTTAGGCGGGTTGATTATAATTGATTTTATTGATATGAGAGATGTGAAAAACAAGCTTAAAGTTGAAAAAAGTATGAGAACTTGTCTGAAGGAAGATAAGGCACGAACCAAGGTAGGCAGGATATCTAAATTTGGTCTTATGGAGATGTCAAGGCAGAGAATACGCCAATCTCTTGAACTGGAAAGATTTGAAGTATGTGAGAATTGCCATGGAAAGGGTCTTGTTATGCCTGTTGATGCTCAGGGGCTTGGATTTTTGCGTAAACTTCGACTTAAGGCTTCAGCTAATGATATAAAAGTTATTAAAGGCATAGTGCCTAAACAAGTTGCCTACTATTTGTTAAACAGAAAAAGGGAAGATATTTTAAATATAGAAGCAAGACATAATCTTTCGATAAATATAGAAGGTGATATTCGTATGGCTCCTGGAGAAAGTAATATTTTATGTGAAAAATAAATAAAAAAAAAGGGGTGGCTTTTATGTTTTATAAGAGTAAAGCATTTGTTATTGGGGTTATTATTTTAACAGGTTCAGTTATTACTGCTTCGATATTTTTAATGAAATCTGAACCTGAAATAGAATCAAGTGTAGAAAACAATAAAAGCACAAGTGTTGAGAATAGCAATTCTGTTATAGAATATTTGGGAGGACAGAAAAAAGATTCAAAATCAGACAGCCTGATGAAAGAGCGTAAGGCAAAATACGGAATTGACAAATCTGTAGATATGATAGTTAGATCTGATGAGGTTGTAAAAATAGGTGACAGAACTATTTCTATGGAGGAGATTGCGAGAAAAACAACTGTTCACAAGGGTAATATTTATATAAAAGATTTAACAGGTGAAGGTGCTGATGTAAAGGAATATGGTATATATATTGTTCAAAAAGGGGATAATATATGGGATATACATTTCAGGCTTATACAGGAATATTTAAAAAACAGATCAAAAAAAATATCAAGGTTTGCTGATGAGCCTGTTACTGCCGGAGTGAGTTCAGGAATAGGTAAGCTTTTGAAGTTTTCTGAAAAAATGGTTTATATTTATAATTTGAACAAGAATCAAATAACTTCTGATATTAATATTATTCAGCCTTTAAATAAAATAGTAGTATACCGTATGGATGAAGTTTTTCAGCTTTTAGATCAGATAGACACAAAAAATTTAGATAAAATTGAGTTTGATGGGGAGACCATATGGATCTCTTCAGGGGAATAACTTCTCTTTTGTAATTTTTTAAAAATTGATGAAAAATTTGTGATTGATTAAAATATAAAGTGTGTTAATAAGGATTGTTGGGTTTGGTTATAACACCGGTTATGTACTGTTTGAATTAGGATTTAGCTTGAAATATTATTAGGGTTTTGTAGAAAATGATGAATTATGAATGGTAAATTATGAATTAAGGAATTCTACTAATTTATAATTTACCAGTAAGCGTTATTTCATTTTCATGTTTTGTTGTGCCTGTCAGGGCATGGGTGTTTGTAGAAAAATTATATTTAATATGCTTAATTAGAGCATATTTATTTTGAAAATTGATTTAAGGAGGTTTGGTTTGACAGGATTAGCATATGCAATGGGTCAGAGTGGAGTAGCAGCAGATGGAGCGGGAGGTCTTTTTAATTTCCTTCCTTTTATTCTGATGTTTGTTATTTTTTATTTTCTGCTTATAAGACCCCAGCAAAAAAAAGCAAAAATGCACACACAGATGGTAGAGAGTCTTAAAAAAGGAGACAAACTTATTACAAGCGGAGGTATATATGGTAAAATTATATCTTTGGAAGAAACTGCTGTAGTTATAGAGATTGCAAATAAAGTACATATAAAGGTTTTAAGAAATAATGTTGCTGTTATAAACAATTAGATTTTGTTTTTTTAGTGATAGAGATGCTTTTTTTATTTGTATCCCTGAAAATATTTTTTTAAAAAAAATCATAACTCAACTCGTGATTATTTATAGAGGAAAATGCTTTGAAAACTGTGTCAATGAAACTTATAATTGTTATTTCTGTGATACTTACAGCTATTGTTTATATTATTCCAACAATAAATGATGATTGGTGGCCCCATAGTAAAATTAATCTTGGACTTGATCTCCAGGGAGGTATGCATCTTGTTTTAGAGGTTGAAACTCAAAAAGCTGTAGATGATACAGTAGAGCGTATAACAAACGAGCTTGCTGCTGATCTGAGATCAGATCGTGTCCGTTATCAGAAAATAGCACGAGTTGACGGGGACTATATTTTTATAAAAGTTGGTGGAAAAGAAAATATAGAAAAGTTTGAAAAGATATTAGACGAAAATTTTAAAAATCTGAAAACATCTACAGAGAAAATGGATAATGGAGTTCTTTCCACACGGCTTATGCTTTATGAAGAAGAAGCTTTAAGGATAAAAAAAATGGCTGTGGAACAGGCACTTGAAACTATAAGAAACAGAATAGATCAGTTTGGTGTCAGTGAACCGGATATAAGGATTCAGGGTGAAAAAAGAATTCTTATTCAACTTCCAGGTATAA
>DAOWNP010000312.1 GCA_030642545.1 Desulfobacteraceae bacterium
ATATTACATCTTCTTTATTCAAGGTATTTTACAAGAGTTTTAAAAGATCTTGGTCTTGTTACTTTTAAAGAACCATTTAAAAATCTTTTAACTCAAGGTATGGTTCGAAAAGAGATCATGTCATGTGAAAAACACGGCTACCTGTTTCCTGAAGAAACAGAAGCTGCTGGAAACAGACTCTTGTGTAAAAAATGTAAAGGAGAAGTTACCATAGGCAAAGTTGAAAAAATGTCCAAATCCAAAAAAAATGTGATAGATCCAAATATTTTAATTGAAAAATACGGATCCGACACAACAAGACTCTTTTGCCTTTTTGCAGCACCCCCTGAAAAAGGTTTGGAATGGAATGATCAGGGAGTTGAAGGATGTTTTCGTTTTTTAAACAGAATATGGAGACTTACAAAAAATCATTTAAATGAGATAAGCTGTGTAGAAGTTTTTGATGGAGATCTAAATGAAACAGAAGGCAAATCCAAAGATCTTTATAAAAAAATCCATGAAACCATAAAAAAAGTCTCTGAAGATATTGAACAAAAATACCATTTCAACACAGCTATAAGTGCTGTTATGGAGCTTGTAAACCAGTGCTATCTTATGGACTCATCCAAAAAACTTTCTCTTATTGAAAAACAGGTATTAAAACTTGCTATAAATACAATTGTACTGCTTATATCACCTATTGTACCTCATATTACCGAAGAGTTATGGACATTTTTAGGAAATAAAAAAAGCACTCTTTTTACAAAATGGCCAACATACAAAAAAGAGGCATTAACAGCAGACAGTATTCTTTTTGTGGTTCAGGTAAACGGGAAACTGAGAGCCAGGTTAAATACTGCTCCTGATATTGATGAAAAAAGCATAAAAGAGCTTGCTCTTGAAAATCCACAAATTAAAAAATTTATTAAGGATAAACCTGTTAGAAAAATAATTGTTATTAAAAACAAGCTAATTAATATTGTAGTTTAATGTTTTTTAAAAAATAGTGTATGGAATAACCTGCAAGCGTCCTCATATGACTTGATACTCCTTTATACCTGTATATTATCAGAGATGTTATCAAGCCATGTGTGGAAGTACTATAGCTTATTTCATACAGATACAGTTTGCTACAAACACTTGTAATTTATGGAACCATATAATATGTTTCAGATAAATAAAAATATTATTTATATATTATTATTTTGGGTTTTTACATCCTGCGGCTACCATTTTTCAGGAGGCGGAGAATTTCCGGAAAATATAAAAAAAATCAAAATAGAAATTTTTAAAAACAAAACATCAAGTAATACTATAGCTACAGTATTAACAAATGATTTAATATATGAAACAGGCCGCAATAAAAATATTACAATTACAGATAAAGACAGTGCTGATGCTATAATTACCGGTGAAATAAAATCTCTTGGGATAGCTGTAATTGCTCATACAGGAGGCTATATCTCATCTGAGAAAAGAGTAACTGTTACAGTATCTGTAAAAATAACAGGAAAAGACGGTAAATTAATATGGTCCCGTGAAACTATTTCAGCTCAAGAAGCATTTAAAACAAATCAAACCAAAAGCATAGAAGAACAAAACCAGAATAGTGCAATTGTTATACTCTCAAAACGACTTGCTGAGCTTATACACAGCAGTATAACAGATAATTTTTAAAGCTTTCTTTGCTACCTCTCTGTAATTTGAAAAAAATGTCTTTGACGTTCCTAATCCATACTACATAACAGTGTTTTTGCAAAAAAACTTACCTTGCAAAAACACTTTGGGAAAGTCAATCTCAGACATTTTAAATCAAATTCACAAGCAATTTAAGTCCCTTAAATACTTTTAACCATTTTAGATAGTCGTGCAATCTTTCTTGAAGCTGTATTCTTATGAATTACTTTTTTATTAGCAGCTTTTGTAATTACAGACTTTGCAGTTCTAAAAGATTTTACAGATTCCTCTACTGCGCCTTCTGCCACAGCAGCTTTAACTTCTTTAACAACTTTCTTCACACTGGTTCTTACTACCTTGTTGCGTTCATACTTTTTTGCACTTTGTTTTATCCGCTTTAATGCAGATTTATGATTTGCCATTTTTTTTAACTCCTTTTATAAAAAATATTTCTAAATACTTTATGAAAAAATATATGTCAAGTTTTTATGTCAAGTTTTTATATTAAATACTTCATAATTTTAATATTTTAAGTGTTTTTATATTAAATATATATTATATATTCAAACAGTAACATAATAATAAAAACTATACTATATAATAAATATATGTCCTATAATACAACCATTGCAAAAAATGCAGGATTAATTGGAATTTTAACACTTATAAGCCGGATATTAGGCTTTGCAAGAGATCTTGCAATTGCCTTTTTTTTAGGTGCAGGTCTTTATTCAGACATATTTTTTGTGGCATTTAAAATACCTGATTTTATGCGTAAACTCTTTTCTGAAGGATCATTAATCAGCGTTTTTGTACCTGTTTTTTCAAACCATATCACAAATCACAGTAAAACAAAAGCTTTCGAACTTGCCGCTGCATCATTTAAATTTTTATCTGTAATACTTATTATTATAATTATTCCTGCAATTTTATTATCACCATTACTTGTTGATTTAATTGCTCCTGGATTTTCAAATAATCCTGAAAAATTTGCTCTTACTGTATCTCTTCTGCAAACAATGCTCCCTTATATTTTTTTTATATCCCTTAGTGCATTAAGCATGGCAATATTAAATGTTTGCGGACATTTCCTTACACCTGCTATTGCTCCATCTGTTTTTAACATCTTTCTGCTTATTTTTATAGCAGGAGGAGCTTTAATATCTTCGGATAAAAAAACAGTTCTTATATGCATTTGTATCGGTGTTTTAGCAGGAGGTATCGCACAATTTACCATCCAGATCCCCCCTCTTATTAAAAAAGGAATTCGTTTTTCAAAAAAGACCCCGTTTTTCCATCCTGAATTAAAAAAAGCAGGAGCGCAACTATTACCTGCCACAATTGGATCTGCTGCACACCAGATCAATATTTTTATAGGAATAATATTTGCGTCAACTCTTCAGGAAGGATCTGTCTCATATCTTTATTTTGCAGACAGAATAATGCAGTTCCCTTTGGGAATATTTACAAATTCAATTATTACTGCA
>DAOWNP010000184.1 GCA_030642545.1 Desulfobacteraceae bacterium
CTCAAGACAAAATAAAAATAGCTTTTCCTTTATAATTCGGTAGATCCAAGAGCATTCAATTTAAGAGTTATTGGTCTGTCTTCTTCACTTCGCCCTGTAAAACGTATAGGACCTGGCCGCCTGAAATTATCATTCTGGTGTCCGTCTGCTGCAAGCCACTTATCTCTTAATTCTTTAACAATTCTAAAAGCAACAGAATTTATATCAACAATACTCTTTTCTATCACAAGAGTAAGCCGTCCCTGCCTTTCTTCTAAATGCATTAAAGGTGCTATGGGAATACTAACAGGTGCCCACTCGGTAAAATCTTTTTCCAGATTCTTTATTGCTGCCATCTGCCCTGTTCCTCCATTTGCTATTATAGAAAAAACAGTTAATCCAAGATTATATGTATATAAACAATCAAATCTGGTAGGATCACATCCTCGTCCATCATATCCATAAAAATGAAGCTGTGTCTTAAAATTAGGAACTGATTTTTTATAAATAAATTCTATTATCTTTGGGATTTTTTCATCCTCTTTTATTAACAACTCCTTAACAAGAGCCATTTTTAATGTCTTTAAAGACATTATAGACTCTTTTACAATAAGATATTCCCCTTTATCATAATTTTTAAAAAGAGTATGCCCATAAGAATCAGGATTAAATCCATCTCGTATAAGTAATGTTGTAAAATAATCTCGTTTGATCCCAACCTTATAGATACCAGAATCCTTTAAAATGTTAAGATAATCAGCAACGAGATTCATAACAACTTTTTCAGTTTCAACCTGAGAAAATTGAAAATTACCATGACTATCTCTTTCCGCTAAAAGCCCTTCCTGAAAAAATTCAGGCATATCATTGAAAAAATCATCATCCCGTCCGTTCCAGATATGGAAAGTGGTTTCTTCCCGAGAACGTCTTGCAAGACGTCTTAAATAATCCTGTTTTTCTTCAAGCAATAAAAAAGTTGAATGAAAATCAACATCATGCTTTAAATTATAATCTGCTATTATTGTATTTAATTTTGTTATAAAAACCTGAATTTCATTAATAAATTCAAGAACACCCTCAGGAATAACAATTACCCCATAGTTTTTACCGACTGCTGCTCTTTTTACTATTCCTTTACAAATAACTCTGGACAATTTTCTTAAAGTCATTCCATATGCAGTATAATCAATTTCCCCTTTTTTTTCAGCTTTTCTGATACGTAAAATATCATCATAATCTGCCAGCTCTTCACCAATAAGAGTCATGTTTGCATGTGTCTGAAGAGCAACTTCTAATGCGATATGACTTGCAACTCTACCCATAACCTTACAAATATGCCAGTATTTTATATCTGAACTACTATCTGTACATAAATTACTAATCTGCTTGGCAAAAGATCTTGCTGCAGAATGAAATCCAAAAGAGATTGCACATAATACTTTATTATCCTCATCTCTTACCTGGATATCTCCATCAATGGTTTTTGGTACTCCAATTACTTGAATACCATCATTATAAAATGCCTGTGCCAGAAAAGCTGCATTTGTATTGGAGTCATCTCCTCCCACTATAACGAGTGTGTCAATACCAAACTTTTTGCATGTTTGTCTCGATAAATCAATTTTCTTTTTAGTATCTATTTTGGTTCGGCCGGTTTTAATCATATTAAAACCACCAAGATTTCTGTGCTGATCAATTAATTCAGGCGTAAACTCAATGATCTGATTTTCAATTATTCCATCAGGTCCTACAAGAAAACCAAAAACAATAGTATCGGGATTAGCTTTTTTAGCAGCATCATAAAGCCCGGCTATTACATTATGTCCTCCTGGTGCTGGACCTCCTGAAAAAACAATCCCTATATTTCTTTTTTTCCTGTAGTCCTTTTTTTTTGTGTCATCTAAGAAATTAACACCCTTTACATTTTGAACCTTGTTGCCTATTATATCGGGTAATTGTAAAATCGCCTCTTTATTAAATCTGAACCTGTACTCATCAGTATCTTCTAAACAAGTATATTCTTTTGACAATACCTCGCAGACCGGCGGACAATATTGAGTTCTTTCTAAAACCTCCATGTTGATATTACTTGTTACATTTATAACTTCAGGATATTTTAATATAGTTTCAATATCCAATAAATTCTTTTTAACCATTAAATTTTCTCCTAAAAACTACAGATCAACGACCTTGTTACGCCCACTTTTTTTTGCTTTATACATCGCATTATCAAGACGTTTAAAAACATCATCAATGCTAAGATCTTTCTTTTTTACCGAAGTTACTCCAACACTTACAGTAATTGAGACTCTCTCTTTTTTATGAAAAAATTCTATCTCTTCAACAATCTCTCTTATTTTTTCAGCAACAATAACAGCTTTATTTTTACTGGTTCCCGGAAGCAGTACTATAAACTCTTCACCTCCAAATCTTGCTAAAAAATCAGTTTTTCTCAAACCCGGTTTAATTTTTTTTATTATCTCTTTTAAACATTTATCTCCTATATCATGCCCATAAACATCATTTACTCTTTTAAAATGATCCACATCAAAAAGCAGCATGGAAAAAATATTTTTATATCTCAAATATCTTTCCATCTCTTCAAGCGCTTTTTTGTCATAAGCTCTTCTGTTATAAATTCCTGTTAAAGGGTCTTTTAATGCTTGTTCTTTATAAGAATCAGCCTGCTTTTTTGCAGAATCAACTTCAGCTTTTAATTTTCCCAAAGTTGCATAAAGCAAATCTATCTTTTGTTCAACTTTTTTATCATGCAATTTATCATTATTGTTTTTTTTCTCAATTACAACTTTTATTTCATTTAATTTTTTGCTGACTACATCTTTTAATCCTTCTAAAGAAAAGCTTAAATTTACCTCTCCACTAAAATCTTCAATATTGTTTAACAACAAATCAGTAAATTTTTTATTCTTATCAAAATCCTGAAGGCTGTATTCAAATGAGTCTTTAATATTATTTTCAACTTCAAAAAGATTTCTTCCTACATCTGTAATAAACAAAGCCATATTCTCTATTTCCTCATTTAAATTTGTTATATAATCTATAATAAGGTGAAGGATATCACTAAAAATAATATCAAGTTCATTTAAATTTTCAGCATTTTCTACTCTCTCGCTAATTATATTTAACTTAGAATAAAAATCTGCTCCCAAATAAAGCTTAATTCCATCCAAAACTTTCATATATATTTTTTTCTGCTTAAAAACCTGATCTAAAGAATCATCTTTTATCTCTTTTTTAGACTTAAAATTTTTAAAAAGATTTTTTATTAGAAAATTTTTATCTTCTTTATCTGCTTTACCTGTTGTATTTGCTTTGTTTTCACTTGAGTTTAATTCTGCTTTTATGATTGAATCTTTAAAATCTTCAAAACAAACAGTTATTTGTTCAAATTTTTTTACTTTTTTTATTTTTTTATTAAAAACATCTATACATTCATACAGATTTTTATTTTCTTTTACCCTGATAAGTTTAAGAAGCACTAATAATGCATTATTATAAAATTTTACCTGATTTTCTAATTGATCTTCAATAGCATTAATCTGCATCATAAAATCATTTTTCCGGCTATTTACTTTTTCTGCTTTTTCCTTTGGTAAATTATTTTTTTCCATAATATTTTATTTTAATATTAATAAAAATGTATATTGATAGTTATTGTTCTGTTTATACATCATGGGTTCAGGTCATCATTGCCCGATCTATGTGCCTGTTTGTGGAGTTATTTCGTCCATGCCCCTAAAAATTTTTTAAGGAAAACCTTGAGAATTTATTATTTTAAACCTATGTATATAAAAATATTATTTTTATATATTATATATTATATATTAATTTTTTTTGTAGTGTAAAAATTAATATACATATATTTATATATATAAGCAACTATAACTATCTATAATTTTATTATAGATTAAGTGTGGGGTCAACAGGCTGCCTGCGGAATGAAAATTTCTTCTGTGTTCAAGGCGGGAAATTATTTTGACCACAGGCATATGTCGTTGTATTTTCTAAATCAAAATCAATTTTTCAACACAGAAATTTGGATAAATTAGTGTTTTGCATCTACCTGTCGAAAAAAGGCAATGAGCTATGAAATTAAAATTGTTTAAAAAAAATAAAAACAATATCTCTTTAGAAAATCAAATAAATAACAATAGCATTAATGATACTTCCGATAATACAAAGCAAAATACCAATTCTCAAACCAATCTGTTTAAGCGTTTAAAAAAAGGACTGTCAAATACCAGAACAATTCTTACAACAGATGTCGACAAACTCTTTATAAATAAAAATAAAATTGATAACGAACTGCTTGAATCCCTTGAAGAAATCTTAATTACAGCTGACATGGGTGTTCAAACAACAATGGAAATAATAAGTAATATTTCTAAAAAAAAAGCTGACTTGTCAAATCCTGAACAATTAAAAGATATTTTAAAAAAAGAGATTCTCTCTATAATTGATTCAACATCAACAATTCCCACCAAAAAAACACTCACGCCCCATGTGATTTTGGTTATAGGTATAAATGGTGTTGGTAAAACAACAACTATAGGCAAAATAGCAGCAAACCTCACAAATAATGGTAAAAATGTTATTCTTGGTGCTGCAGATACATTCAGAGCAGCAGCAATTGAACAATTAACTATATGGGCAGAAAAAGCAAAAGCTCAGATAATAAAAAATAAAATAAACTCTGACCCTTCAGCTGTTGCTTTTAATGCGGTTCAGGCAGGTATAGCAAAAAAAGCTGACTTTGTTATAGTAGATACAGCAGGCCGAATTCATACAAAAAATAATTTAATGGAAGAACTAAAAAAAATCAAACGAACCATAACAAAAAAAATACCTTCAGCTCCTCATGAAGTTTTATTAGTTTTAGATGCTACTACAGGCCAAAATGCACTATCTCAGGCAAAACTTTTTAATGAAGCTATTGGTGTATCTTCAATTGCTTTAACAAAATTAGATGGAACCGCAAAAGGAGGAATTATTGTCAGTATATACAAAAACCTTAATATTCCTGTTAAATATATAGGAGTTGGAGAAAAGATTGAAGATCTTCAGCCTTTTGATCCAAAACAATTTGTTGAAGCTCTTTTTTAATTTTTAATAACCTTTATCATAAAACATGGTTAATGAGTTAAACAAAACCCCAACCCTTAAATTTATTAGTAATTTAAAGGAAAAATTATATAATGAAGTTTGACAAATATTCAATTTCAGACAAAATAAAAAAAAACCTGAGTGATATGGGATTTAAACGCCCCACAGATATCCAGTTTAAATCCATTCCCTCCATACTGAAGGGTGAGGATGTACTGGCTATTGCCCAAAC
>DAOWNP010000039.1 GCA_030642545.1 Desulfobacteraceae bacterium
GTCGGGATTTGGTTGGAGAAGATGATTTTAATACTTATTTTCATGATCCTAATAATATACCAGGATATTAATATCACTTATAACAGGTCCAAAACTTGAACAAAAAAAATAGCTGGAAAACCGAGTTTTTGGACACCCCAGATTTGACCTAATACTTTTTACCTTATAAATATAAAGAACCAATATGACATCATATGAAATTGACTATAGTTATATGAAGATTTTAGCCTTTTTTTTATTCATTCATAATTTTTATAATTTTTTCATCTAAGCAAGAACATAAAAAAAAATTCATCTGCTTCTGATCACCTGTTTTATAAAAAGAGAGCATCAATTGATTAAACTCTAACTGTCTCTTAACTGGAAGATTAATAGCCGGGTATCCACAACTTAACAAAAACCCATTCATAATAAAACGCCCCATACGCTTATTAACATCATAAAAGAATTGACATCTTGCCATTGTAAGAAAAAAATGAATAGCCTTATCATAAATATCTGACAATTTATATGAATCATTAACCATTCTTTCAAACAACTCCGATAACAAATCTGCCGATGGTGGTATATACTCTGTTCCTGAAATAGTAACTCCTCCAGATCTAAACTGTCCCCATTCCAAAGCTTCATCCTTAGCAGCTATCAGATGTAATGCACAGACTTTTTCATGAGTAACCTCAAACTGATTTTTTTCTATTAACCTGAATAACATCCGCCAGGTATCAGCTTGATTCAGCACTATTTGCTGATCATTTATTTTATGTCCACCAACTGTAACTCCATCCAATAATGTTTGAATTTCAGGCAGAGTAAAATTAATTCCTTCTAAATTCACTGCATCACATACAAATTCAGCTAACTGACGTTTAGCAATCATTATTGCTTTTGCTTTATTTGGTTTCATATCCCATCTGTTTTCATTCATTATACTTACCAGTTTTTTATATAAATATTAGAAACGAGATCGCAATAAAAGCTGTTCTCCTGTACCAAAACAAAGCTTTCTCACAATTAGTACTACTATTAAAGTAGAGATAGAGGTAGATCCTACCAGCATCAGCATCACAACTATCTGGTATTTTATGGCAAGTGCAGGATCCGCTCCTGCTATAATCTGACCTGTCATAATACCTGGTATAAAAACTATTCCTGCAGCCATCATAGAATTAATTGATGGTATCATACCGGATCTCATAGCATTTGCTACAATATCTATACTTGCCTCTTTATAATCTGCTCCAAAACAAAGCTTCATCTCTATTTCGTGCCGCTTTGATCTTAATTCATTTAATAAGCGTTCCAAGGCTATAGCAACAGCATTCATAGAATTTCCTATGACCATTCCTCCAAGAGGGATAAAATATCTTGGATTCCACCATGGATCAACTCTCACGACTACAGCCGTAACAATAAAAGCAACAATAAAAAAGCTGATACTCATGGAGAGTGATACAGGAATAAAAAAAGAGATCTCCCGATCTTTCACTCTACTGTAAACAGTTCTTGCTGCAAAAAAAGTCATAAATAGAAAAATTAATAAAACTAACCATACATTATTCAGAACAAATATTACTTTAAGAACATAGCCAAGCAAAAACAGTTGCACACAAGTCCGTACTGCTCCAATTATCATATCATATTCAATATTAAGAGAATGGTAAACCGATACCGCCCCTCCAATAAATATAAATATAAACACGATAGATAGCTGCATATATCCAACATTTATAATTCCAGCTTCCATCTCAAATCTCCCTTATAAAACCTGTCGACAGATTGCCTGCTGCATGAAAATTCTTCTATGTTTACAGCGAAAAATTATTTTGACCACAGGCATATGCCATTGTATTTTCCGGATCAAAATCAATTTTTTAACGCAGAAACTGGATCAATTGCGTTTTTTAACAGTCTGTTTAGACAATTCCAAAACTTCATACTCTTGTTCAGATTCAAATCCTTTATGACTTGCCATAAGTACAGTTTTCCCATATTTCAGACACATTTGTGCTGCCATTGATTCGACTATACTACAGGTGTTTTTATCAAGAGCACTTGTTGGTTCATCTAATAAAATTACATCAGGCGAAAGCAATAGTCCTCTTATAAAACAGATTCTCTGAAGCTGCCCGGTAGATAAATTTATGGCATTACTATCAAGGCTTACACCTTGCAAACAAAAATCATCAAGATATAACATAAGTTTATCATCAGCAGGCTTTAACAAATTCCTGTTGCTTTTAAAAGAAAAAGGGAAAAGAAGATTATCACGCACCGAAGCATCTATTGCAAGTGGTGTCTGTTGTATATAAAGAATTGATCGTCTTAGTACTGAAGGACGATATGAAGAAACACTTTTTCCTTTAAAAAAAATCTCACCTGAATCTGGCTCTTCTAACCGGTTAATCAATCTGAAAAAGCTTGATTTACCTGCCCCTGATACTCCCTTAATCAAATAAAAAACACCCTCATCTAATTTTATTGACAGATCCTTAAAAATAACCGTATCTGCAAAATATGCAAAGGTTACACAATTAAACTCAATAATATTTTGTGCGTTCATAAATAATCTATAACATCAAAAATAAGGAATGAGAACTATTTTTTTTAATACCTTTTAATTCTTTACTACTTTCAACTCTTTCTGGAATATCTTTTATAATAAACCAGTAGTGTCCGGTTAGAATTTTGCATGAGGGAAGTTTATATTTTTTGTTTTATACACCAAATTTAACGATCACCTTAAAGCTGTTTCCATCACGATCTTCTACAAATTCGATAAACTCATAAGCTTTAAGTGCTCTACGGATACCACTGCCCAATCCTCTATACGGAAGCAATTTTGCAGCAAAAGATGCCAATATAGGATTTCTTATATTTGAATTACCATTTTTAATATTTTCAACAGTCAAATTATTGGGTAAATGCCCAGGGCTGATAATTTCTATACGGTCACTAAAAATAAATATCCGTATTGGTGCTGATATAAAATAATCTCTATGAATCAAAGCATTCACAACTAACTCTTCAAATACAATTTTAGGTATTTCCAGTTCTCCAAGTGAGTTAATACCTTGTTCATTCTGCTTTCTTCTAACATTCCTTAAAACAAATCCCAAGGTGTTATCAAAAACATCCTTTAGACTACCTGAAAGATCCTGACTATCAATATAGTCATCACTATCAATATCCACGCCAGGATAAGTGACGCATTTCACAATAAATGCAGGCAGTCTTAATGCAGTATTTTTTCCAAAAAGCAAGGCTCCTGCTATATTAAGCACACCGTCTGTGCTTAAATTCAGGTTATCAATAATTTGTTTTAACGATAATTCCTGTTCTTCTAAAGCTTCTTCATATTCTTTCTCATAAAAAGAGGAAAACACCTTATTATCCAACTCACTTATCGTCATTGCTGGAACAGGTATTTCATCACCATGTAATAATCCTGCACTTTGATACATGCGTTGAATTTCTTCTCGTGCCGTTGCTTTTCTTTTATCTGCACCGCTTTTAACCCATATAACACCATTTTTATCCATATAGGGTTTTGAAAAACCTTTAGCGACATGAATGACCATGACCATGCCACCATCTAATTTGAAATTTTCACTGATGGGATTGACAGGTGGTTTGACTTGCTGTGAAGCAGCATTAGATACCAGCTTATTGAGTCTACCCATATCTTTACGAGTTAAACCTGAAATAGTACCATCATCGGATGCACCAATAATCAATATACCACCTAATGTATTGCTAAAAGCAATCATCTCTTGTGCTAAAGAGGTTTCGTTAGTGACATTGGCTTTAAATTGATGTTTGCTGTCTTCATCTCTGGCGATTATTTCTAAGAGTTCTGAGGTTTCCATATCTCGTAAATATCCTTTCGTTTGTTAAAAGCGTCTTCACCACCTTCCATTATATTCACTATCTCCTGTTGAATGACAGGCGAATCTATACTGCCACTGCTTAGCCCCATAGATTCATTTGCATATCTGCAAGCATGGATCTGCTCTGAATCTCCCAATACCGGAAAATTGGCATTGTGAGTGGCAAATATAAATTGTGTCTGTGGTTTTAGCTTTCGCACCAACTTAATAACATCTTCATAAATCGTCTGGTTATCCAGATCATCTTCAGGCTGATCAATGATAACCAGATCATTTTCTTGCTGACTTAAAACAAACAAAATTAATGACGAGGCTCTTTGCCCCAAAGAGAGATGTTGCAATTCTTTATCCCTGTATTTGATAATAAACTTATTCGGCACCTGCCAGCTAAGCAACTCTTTTAAATTATCAAAAAAGTATTGCTCAAAAATTTCCGCAGAACCCATTTCAGTTTTAACTTTGTCTAAGTTATTAAAGATGGCGGCAAAATCCGTGTACTCTTTGACTGTGTTTTGCAAATTATCTTTTCGAATCTTGCTACCTTTAAATATGGATTTAAAAAATTCTGCAAACGCTGTTTTTTCACCTTTATACTCACTATTTATATGCAATGCCGACTGGTTTTTATTAACTTTCTTAAGTTCACTTTCAATGAGTCTAAATTCCTGATGCCACAGCTCATTAAGTTTTGATAACTCTTTTATAAGTTCTTCTTTGATATCTGTGCTTTTTTTACTTTCTTTTTGCAGTGAATCTAAAAGCTGTTTTGTGGTTTCTATTGTCTTTTGTAACATGGGGAACTCTTCAATGTTTAGCTGCTTGCCTTGCTCTTTTAAGTCTGCTTCCAGTTTTCGGCGTACTTCGGCAAATTTGTCCAGCTGAGCTTTTCCCATCTCGCCAAACTCACCTTCTCTGACCTTTAACTTGCATGACTGCTCTCTTATTTTAACCAATTCAGATTTCACATTTTCAAAAGAGTTTAATTCAACTTTATACAGATCAAAAAATTCTTTAAAAAAGGCTTCATTCTGCTTTGATTGATACAAAAGATGATTTTTTAGCTCGTCTTCATACTGATCCTGCACATCTGTCAGGGCGTTTTCATATTCATTGACATTGCTGAGAATGGCTTTGATTTTTCTATTGTCCACATTAAAATCAGTCTGTTTTTGGAGTTTGTCTTCAATACCATTGTCTTTAAATATTTTTAGCCGAAATTCTGCGTCTTTTTGTTTATCCGTATTCTCTTTGATTTTTTCATCAATACTGGAGAGATTGGTTAATTTGTCACATTGTAGATTAACCAATTCTTTTTGATCTCTTATCTGTTTTCTTATCTCAACAAGTTTTTCACCAAGCAGTTTTTCTACCAGATCTTTTTCAAAACCTTCACCTGTACTTGATAAATCTTTTTGTCCAAAGTAGACAGGTTTGTGAAGTATAGTCTTACGAATAGCAATGCCAGTTTTTAACTCATTATCCACAAAGACTTCTCGCTGTTCATTGAGTATTCGACTAATACGATATTCTTGTCCATATTTATCTACAGCCTGTATAGTCGCTTTACCACCACTGCCAAGTGTATGCGTAACCAAAGAATTTTTATATTTTTGATCGGTGGTTTTATCACCAAAAGGGATATTCAATAAATAACGAATCGCTTCTATAATAGATGATTTTCCACTGCCACGTATACCTATTAAGGAATTCAACTCTGGTGAGAAATCAACTTGCTGACCATCTAAAATCCCACCCTCAAAGGCAATACTTTTAATATAAGAGTGTTGATACTTTTCAGGCTGACTTTTACTCACACGACTGGCATGGTCGATCAAGGCATATTTTATCGCCTCAAAGGTAAAACCACCGATTTTTAGCCATGTTTCACCTTCTTTAGTGCCAATTTCATCAATAGACTTATTATCTGAACCCTCCAACTCCGCAGGATACCAATCTTTTAACCAGTCTTGTACGTGAAAACGTTTGTCCTGGGTTCGGACTTTTTGAAAACCTAAAGTGCGTTTTCGAAAAATCATACTTTTACCTACTTCCTCAAGTCGTCCACCTTTAAGTTCACGCCATAAACCACTATTTTGTTCAACATGGGCAAAAACCAAAAAATAATCTTTGTGATAACCATCAAGCTTCTTTATTGTTTCAATCAAACTTAATGAACTTCTCCCATTTTCCTGCTCATACTCGTTAGGTGTTTTACCCTCAAATGCCACATTTAAAAACTGATTGACATAATCATTACCATTTTCTAACCATTGATCAGAGAAGACAATTATGGTATGAATGCCGTTAGCACCATCATTAACCGAGAGTTCAACAGCAGAAAGTAGAAAAATCTCTTCTTTTTTTGCCTTTTTTCTTAGCGCCTTAAATTCATCAAAATCAAATTTATTATGGTTGGTTATAACACCTATATTGATATTCTGCTCTTTTAATCGTTCAATATAATCACTGACAAAAGAGTTCTTTTCACCCTTGTATTTAAACTCTTTATCGACTCGGGTATGCAAATGAAAGTCGGCTTTTAGCCAAGTTGAGCCATTGGTAAAAACTTTGTTCCTATCAACCGTTTTTTTTCTCAGCATTATTCCAACTTTTTAGAAAGTCTTTTAAGCAGGATTAGTATACTCTCCAAAATCAACCCACATTGATTTTGGGACAGATTTTCACCTTTTATGTTTTATTTTCTTTGACTATTATCTCTCCAATTTTTTCAGCAGAAAACCCATAAAGATCTCTTATTGGTAAAGATTCTAAAAAATGATCTTTCCAGGGTACATCATATTCATTAACTACAGCTTTTATATGGTCATATTTTCCACCAAGTGCATCTATTCTTTTTTTTAAAGGAACTTCAGATTTAAGAATTATATTTAAAAGAACAAGAACAACACTTTGCAATTTGTCAGGTTCATCAAAATCCTCAGCAGCTCTTGCCGGAATAATCAATATACTTCGGCTATCTTTTCTACCAATTCCTATATACACATTCTTCTTTTTTGCAATTATTTTTTTAGTACCTTTTAATTCATTACTGCTTTCAACTCTTGATGGAATATCTTTTAAACTGCCCTCTTTTTTAATTATACTTATTGTCGTATTGTCTGTAAGCTCTCCTAAAATATTAAGACCATGTACATTATATATAATTGCTCCGCATATGTCTGAAATAACATGAGTAAGCTTTCTTATTACAGATCTGTTTGCATTGGATATTTGAGATAAATTTATACTGTTTTTATAAAGATAATCAAAAACAATGCCTGTCTCTTTTTTTGATATATCAGATACAGCTATTTCTCTTGTTGTTCCTACTGTTACTGTTTTTGCCTGATGTTTTATAGCATCAACCGGTCTTGTTAAAAAATTTATTAATTGATCAAGTTGATAAAACAAGCTCTTTATCATATTAGCAGCCGTGCCTTTTGTATTAAAATCCATTTCAAAATCAGAAACAGGTAATCTTCCTGAAAGATATTTCAATAAAAGTACAATATCTGAGCAGTCAACTAATTTTGCAGGAAAAGTTCCATTGTTTATTTTTGTTTTAAATTTTCTACTATACCATGCAATTTTTTCTCTGAATATTTTTTCCAAAACAATCTCATAAATATCTATACCTTTTTTTTCATAAGCTTCTATGGTTTTTTGTATATCTGTTTTAAAATTAAACAAAAAAACAGAACACTCGTTAATTGCAAGAGCTGCATAATATCCCCATATATGACCCACAAGAGTATTTAAAACAGGTGACAGATGTTCTGGTGTCAAAGGCACATAAAATATATTTTCAGAACAATTGGAAAAACCTTCTTCTCCTTCATCTGTAATAACTACAGGAATTGCTTTATGAGCTGAAAATATGGCTGTATCTTTAATAACATCATTTATAACATTTTTCCTTACTCCTGCAGCACAAACAATAATAAGCGGTTCAGATGAAAGATCTATATGTTTTTTATCTTCTATATAATCTGATGAAATAGTTTTATAGCAAAGTTCGCTGAGTTTTATTCTTATTTCATCGGCAGATACTTTGTTTGGTCCGCTGCCTACAGTAGCCCAATACACCTTTGACAATGCAAGCTTTGATGCTGATTCAGAAATCTCTTTTGTCATTGATAAAACTTTTCTCATTTTCTGTGGAATCTCTGTTAATATATCAATTTCATCAGAAATAAACTCAGAGCTTCTACTGTTTTTTAATCCGGCTATATACAAGCCAAGAACAGCACCTGCAATTATCTGGGAATAAAAAGCTTTGGTTGATGCAACAGACATCTCTATATCTCTGCCACTGCTTGTATATATTACACCATCTACTTTAAATGTAATATCTGAATCTCTTCTGTTTACAATAGCAAGAGTTTTTGCCCCCAGCCTTTTTACCATATCCATGGTCAGATTTGTATCAGTTGTTGTTCCTGACTGGCTTATACCTATCACAAGAGTATCTGACATGCTGTCTTTTGATTGTAAATCATCTACAATAAACCCGCTCAATTCAGATGCTTTTACAGCACGGGCATTTAATTTTGTATTGTTTACATAATAATTAAAAATGTTGGCACATGCTTTAGCAGCTATACCAGCTGTACCCTGACCTATAAAAAAAACTCTTTTTATTCTGTTTTCTATAACTGCATTTCTGATTTTATGAGGAACAACAGTTTCACCTAAACAAATCGCCTTCCTCTCACTATTATCATCTTTAATTATTTTCCAGCAGTTTTGTAAGGTTTTTTCAACAGATATTGGCGATTCTGATATCTCTTTTAAAAAATAGTGTGGGAAGTTCTGGCGGTCTATATCTCTTGAGGTAATTTCAGTGGTTTTTATATCACTTCCTTTAAGATTTACAGGCATTTTATCATAATAAAAAGCATCTATTCCATCTACACCTCCAGAGCTTTTTGCATCAAGAATAAATATTTGCCCAGATACCCCTGTTTTTTTATCAGGTATCAAGCTTCCATTTAATTTAATAAAAGAAGATGTTTCCTCAACCACTCCATACACTTCAGATGCTGCAATATAAGAGCTGTCTGCTATTCCCACAAAAATTGCCTGACCGCTTCCTCTCTGAGCTAAAAACAATTTTCCAGGAGCCATATCAGTATGCATAACTATTGCGTGCGACCCTTTAAATTTATTTAAAGCAAGCCTGAATGCTTCAGCTATATCATGACCTTCATCTATATAAAACTGAATCTGCAAAGGTATTATTTTTGTATCGCAGTTTATCTCTTCTGAAACAGCTCCATATTTTTTTTCAAATTCTGCTCTTAATTCAACATAATTATCAATATCTCCATTTAAACTTACATGTATAACCTCAGCTCTTTTTACTTTTGACGAAATAGTATTATCTACAGGATGGCAGTTAGATTCAGTGATCGCCCCGACAGATGCCCATCTCGTATGAGCTGTTACTGTAAAAGATGCCTCCAGATAGAGGCTGATCTCATAAAGCAGCGGATCATTTTTTATCTTATTTCTTAAAGAATCTGTGTTATCACCTAATTTCCCAACTACTGATGCTATTTTATAAGTAAAACAGATTCCTGTATCATCATTATTACAATTTACACTTATACTGCTGTTTTTGAGAATATTTTTATTTGTCCTTGATGTAAATTCTTCATCAAGATTTTTTTCAGAGATTGTTTTTTTAAACTCTTTGTAATCTTTTTTATTTAGATGATAGAATATGGAAATTCCAGCAGAATCTCTGCCCCTTACTTCAAGATATCCTATACTGTTTAAAACTATATTAATCTCTTTATATTTTCTTAATAGATTGTGGTTTTGTTCTTTATCAAATGAGGATAAAAGATATTTTGTTTTTTTTATATTTGCTGATATTTCATATAAAATTGTCCAGACTATATCTTTTACTGTTTCAATTCTACCTGATATTTCTATAAAATCATCTTTTGAAATATATCCGGTATTTTTATCTACAATCTCTTTTTCAGATTCAATAAAAGTTTTTAAACTCTCTGCTGCATTTAAAAAGTTTTCAAATAATTCGTCATTTTTATATATTTTAAAAAAAGAGTCTGACTGACTTATCTTTCTTACATATTTATAGAGTTTGTCTGTAACGGATTTTCCACCAAGATATTTTTCCAGCAATACATTTTCTTTTAAACAAACCTGATACCCTGCATCTTTTATTTTATCTATATTTTTTTCTATTTCATATAAATCAAAATTATCTTCTTGCTTTTTACCTTTAAAAGAAATTATGCCGGCTATACCACAGAAAAAAACCGAAGTTTGTACAGGAAAGAAAACAATACAGCTCTTATTACACGAAATATCCGGCTTCCCAAAACAAAATCTTATGTTTTTCTTTATAATATTTGTTAAAAAAGAACATGCAACTTCAGAGAACTGTATTAAATTTTTCATTATTACCTCAACATTTTTTTGTATAAGGATTCTATTTTTTCCCTTGTTATTATTTTTTTCCAGTTTTTACCAAGAGCATTTTCCCAAAGAGGTTCCAGTACAAGTGATACATCTGTCATTATTTTGAGCTGTTTTTTGCTAACATCAGGACAGATATTTGCTGGAAGCTCAATTTTGTTTGTTTCCATCATTTTTCGAAACTCAGCAACACCTTCTGCATAATACTCATCAAGACAATTAAATGCTATACAGTTTCCTACTCCATGGTGAATTCCAAAAACATATGAAAGGCCATATGATAAGGCATGGCATACTCCAACTTGTGAATAGGCTATACTCATACCGCCAAAATAAGATGCCATCATAAGTTTATCATCAGCATCATCAGGATTTTCTAAAAAAACTTCTCTGCACAAATCAAGAGATTTTTCGCCGAAAGATTGACTGAATGTATTTAAATATGTGCCTGTTAAAGACTCAATGCAGTGAATATAACAATCCATACCTGTATAAAACCATTGTTGTTTTGGAACATCTTTAATAAGTTCTGGATCAAGAATAATCTGATCAAATACTGTATAATCAGAGTTAATCCCTAATTTTTTTTCAGGTCCTGTTAAAACTGTTGTTCGTGAAACTTCTGATCCTGTTCCAGATAAAGTAGGTACTCCAACATGATATACTGCCGGATTCTTTATAAGATCCCATCCCTGATATTCAGATGAGCTTCCTTGATTTGTAAGCATTAATGCTACAGCTTTTGCCAGATCCATAGCAGATCCGCCACCTATACCAATAACACCTTCAGGCAGAGATACAGATTTTAATTTCATCTTCTTTTTTATTTGTGCAGTTAGCTGATCAATATATTCTGTTTTTGGTTCATCATCCACATTCACCCATATTATTTCATCATTTTCTGCAAGTTTTATACGATTTTTTATATCTTTATTTAAAAACACATCATCTATTAAAAAAATCATGGCTGTTGCATCTGATTCTCTTTTTTTAGAGATAATATCATCAAGCTGGTTAAAACAGCCACGTCCAAAAACAACCTGAGAAACTACTTTGAAATTTCTAAACATTTTTATTTACACCTTTTAAACATAAGATATGGGTCTTTGTTAACCCAGCTTCTTTTTGGGAAGGGAAAAAGGCTTGTTCCAAGATGGAACAAACCCTGATTTTTTCTATAATTCTATTGCTTTAACTATTTTATTTACTCTTTCTGAGAGCTCTTTTTCTGTCCATGAAAGCTTAATTAAAAAAGAGAGACACCTTTTCATTATTTCATCTGACTGACCTAAATTCAGGTTTTTATAATCTGGCAGATCA
>DAOWNP010000122.1 GCA_030642545.1 Desulfobacteraceae bacterium
ATTCACCAATATTTCCTTCTCGTTTTTAAAATAAATCGCTATCTTTTCACTTTTTATATTTTTTTAAATAATATTTTGCTGCTTTGTTCCCAGGATTTATTTTTAGAGTTTTGCTCCAGTACTTTTTTGCATTATTAATATGGTTTTTTTTAAATTCTTGAAAAGCAAGCTTATTATATGCTTTTGCTATATTTAAAACAGCATTTCGGTCACGATTATTTATTTTTAGAGTTTTTTTCCACTGTATTATGGCTTTATCAATATTATTCTGATTATAATATATCCAACCCACCTGATTTATGGCTTTTGTATAATTTTTATTTATAGCAAGTGTTTTTTGATATTCCAGCATGGCATTTGCTGTCATATCTACATTATGAAATGCTTTTGCAAGACGAAAATGAGTATCAGCCTCAAGAGAATCAGCATCTCTTGCTTTTTTTAAATATTTTATGGCCATTGCAGTATTATGTCTGAAATTATATATAGAACCTATAAAGTAGTACGCATCTGCATTGGATGGATCTATGGATATGATTTTGTTAAATTTATTATAAGCATTGTTCATATCCTCATTTACAAGATATATTATACCAAGCCACAAAAGGGCATAGGTGTTTTTTTCATCAATTTTAGAGACTTTTAAAAAAGTATTAAAAGCTTTTTTATACTCCTTTTTTTTTGTATAGATTATTCCTGCCTGATTTAGAGCATACTGATTGTCAGGGTCAAGTTTTAATGCTGCATGAAATTTGTCTATAGCTTGAGTTAGATCTCCTTTATAGTGAAAATCACATCCTTCAAAAACAAGAGTATTCACACTGTTTTGATTTGCATAAGAGGTTGTATGGAAAAAAAATGGTATCATTAATACGAATAAAATTATCAGCGTTTTTTTGTATTTTATATTTGCCTGTTTTTTCATTATACAAGTCCTTTAAAAATGGCATTTGCTATTTTATCTCTGAAAACAGGTGAGGAAAGTTTTGCCTCATTTGTACTGTTTGAGATAAAACCCATTTCAAGAAGTATAGATGGCATTTGAGCACGGCGTAACACATAAAAATTTGCTGAATGAACACCTCTGCTTTTAAAAGGAAGCTCTTTTTGAAATCTGTCTTGAAATTTATTTGCTAGTTGGTCACTCTCTTTCCAATTGAGTTTTTGTTCAAATTTAAATAAAATATCTTCAATATCAATGTATCCTGTTTTTTTCTTGTATGGAGTATCAAATTTCAGTACAGAGTTTTCATATGCAGCAACTTTTTGAGCCTCTTTGCTGGATGCTTTTTCAGAGCAAAAATATGTTTCTGTTCCATGAGGTTTTGGGTTCTTGTTTGCATTGATATGTATGCTTACAAAAAGGTCTGCTTTATATTGATTGGCTGTTACTGTTCTTGCACTTAAAGGTACGTAATAATCACCTGTTCTTGTTAAAAAAGATTTGATTTGACTTGCTTTAAGTTTTTTATGCAGTTTTAATGCAATATCAAGGTTTACATCTTTTTCTTTTAGCCCGTTTTTTCCTATAGCTCCAGAATCAAAGCCCCCGTGTCCGGCATCAATAACCACTCTGCTTATTTTATAATCAAGCCCTTCTGCAGATTTTATTTTTGAAAGTATCTCTTTTTCCTCTTTCAGTGCTTCTTTTTCAAGAGGGGTCATTGGTTTTTTTGGTTTTTTGGGTGGAGGAAGAGGTTTTTGTGATAGCATTTCTGCCATCATTCTCGAGAAAGTATCATTTGGGTTTATTTTAACAGCTTTGTTAAAGGCTATAACAGCTTCTCTTTTTTTTCCAAGTCCGTTGTATGCTCTTCCTAAAAGTCCAAAAGCCCAGTCATTTTCAGGATCAATAGTAACTGCTTTTTCTAAAACCGCTGTTGCCTTTACAAATTGTTTTTTCTGTATAAAATTTTGACCTGAAATAGATAAATCAAATACGGTTTCTCCGAAAGAGATGCCAGGAATAGATAACAATCCATATGAAGATACAGCACTAAAAACACCATACTTTATAAATGATCTCCTATCCATAATGATTTTTACCTTATTTTTAACCTGACAATGTCATTAGCCTGGCTTTTTGATAGTAAAATTTTAATATCTGTTTGTATAAGTATCTATTTTTACTCATATTTAATGCACCCCACTGACTCATTCCGACACCATGACCGTACCCTTTACCTTTAAACAATATTCCTGTTTTTAATTTATTAATAGAAAACAGGGTGCTTTTTAATTTTGAACTTCCTAATGCAATTCTGAAATTATTGCCAGATATAACCGAGTCACCTTTATCAGTTAAAAGTTTTATGTTCAAAATTCTATTTGATTTTGATTTCCCATTATATGTTAAGTATTTTATTTTCCCAAAATCATACCCTGCTTTTTTCAGTTTATCTTCTATCTCTTTATATGTAAAAAAGCAGTTCCAGTTTTTTTTAGACGTGTTAATACTGAATTTATCAGGATTACTGTTTAAATATGGAATAGCAGCACTCCATACATTTTTTGGATCTTCTGTGTATCCTCCGCTGTGTGAATGGAAATAGGCAATAATCAGTCGACCGTTAAAGGTAAGTACTTTTCCTGATGTGGCTTTTACAGCACTGTTAGTCTCTTTTTTTTCTGCATCATATCCTCCGTATACCTGAGATGCTACAGAAGCTTCAACATCATAGGGTTTATCAGAACTCTTTCCTTTTACATAAAGAGCATAGGTTCTGGCAGCAATAGATTGAGCCATAAGGGCTTGTTTTGGCCATGTATAAGGCATCTCTTTTGGAACTACACCTAAAAGATATTGTTCTACATCTATGTGATTAATAAAATCAATACCTGATGGTTTAACATCTATAGAAAAAAAGCCTCTGTATGCTTTATTGTTTACTTTTATTGAAACAGAGGCAGAAGATATATACAATCTGCCTTTTAAATTTGCTTTGATATTGTTTATAAAAAGACTGTTTTTTTTAAGACTGATATTAACATGTCCTTTATTATGGTATAAAATCTGATCTGAGTTTGATGATATCACTTTTATAGGTTTTATGGAATCTAAATTAATAGAGTTACTGTTTTTTATTATTAATACTCTGATTGCGGTATTGTCTACATATAGTTTTTCAGGTTGGAATTTTTTCTCTTTTTTTGTATTTATAAGGCTTTTTGAACTATCTGCCCAAACAAGTGCTGACTGAAATCGCATTCCTTTTGGGAATCTTTTTTTGTAACTTATAAAATATTCGTATGCTTTAGCATAATTATTTTGTTCAAAATAGATCATTCCGCAGTTAAAAATTGCATCTTGCTCTGAGAGAGTGCCTGCATACTCTTTTATGAGTTTATTATATCTTTGTAATGCTGTTTCTTGTTGATCAAGGTACAGACTGTATGTGTTGGCTGTAAAAAGAAGTGCTCTTGATTTGTTGTTTTTATTTGTTGAATTTGCAATAATCTCTTTATACATGCCTATTGATTCAGGATATTTCCCACAGTTTAATAATTTGGCGGCTTTAGTAAAACCTTTATTATCGTTATATTCTGCCCATGCAAAACAGCTTAACAGCAAAAAAAATGTTACACTATATATACTAAAAAACAGTAAGAATTTTATATTGCTTTTTTGAGTAATTGACATAAAAAAATAAACTTTCTTTTATTTTGTTTTCATGGAAAAAGAGCCATTCCATGTATCTTTTGGAGGATTGATCATATATTCTTTGCATCTTAAAATCATTGTTTTACTTGGCCCGTCATCTGGTGTTATTTTAATAGCCATGTTAAAACAACTAATTGCTTTTTTCCAGTCTCTTTTCTGATAGAGGCAAAAGCCCTTTTCATACTCTTTAGATGTTTTAAGAATGTTTTCATCTGTTTCTTCTGTAAAACCTGTAGGTTCATAGATATTTACAGGTTCTTTTTTTCCAACAACTTTAATATAGTCAATTCTTCTTGCACTGATTTTGTCTTTTGAAGCCTTGTATGTAGATTCACAAATTAAAATGTAAGTACCGTAAATTTTATTAACACCTTCAAGTCTTGCAGCTGTATTTACAGTATCTCCCATCATTGTATAATCCATTCTTGTTTTGGAGCCCATGTTGCCAACAACAGCTGTGCCGGAACAAAGACCTATTCTCATTTTTAATAATGGTCTGTTCTCTTCTGCCCATTTTTTTCTGAGTTCTTTTAGTTTTATCTGCATTTGCACGCTGGCAACAACAGTTGTTTTTGCATGATTTTCTAAAAAGTTTGGAGCTCCAAAAAAAGCTATTATGGCATCTCCTTCAAACTTGTCTACAGTTCCTTCATGCAGCAGAATTATATCTGTCATTTCTGTTAGAAACTCATTTAAAAGATCAACAAGCTCAACAGGGGTAAGTTTTTCTGAAATGCTGGTAAATCCTTGAAGATCTGAAAAAAAAGCAGTAATATCTCTGTTTTCTCCGCCAAGTTGTAAAACCTGATTTGATTCTGTAATTTTTTTTACAACAGCAGGTGCGAGATAGGTAGAAAAAGCATTTTTAATAAAGTTTTTTTGCTTTTCTTCCACCATATATTTTTCAATAGTTATGACAAGATAGGTGAGTAAAAAAAATGTAAGAGGATAAACCATGTTTAAGATTATTCCATATTTTGAAAAAATAAACTGGCAAAAAATAATATATCCTCCAAAAAGAGATATTCCTGCTATAATACCTTTTATAGCTGATATTTTATGAAGAATCAGACCCAGTATTATGCCAAAAAAGATAATAGCTGCAATATCAAAAAAAGATGCCCATCTTGGCATAAACAAAAAATTTTGTTTTAGTACATTTTCTATTACATTTGCATGAATTTCAAGTCCTGGATAAACTTTTGAAAAAGGAGTGACTCTAAGATCGTAAATACCGGTAGCTGTTGCTCCTATTAAGACTATTTTGTCTTTAAAAATTTTACTGTCTGCTTTATTGTTTAAAATCTCTGTTATGGGAATATGTGGAAAACTTTTCTCTTTCCCACGATAATTTACCATTATTTGTCCTAATTCATCTGTTGGTATTTTTATAGTCCCAATTTTTATTTCTGTTACACCAAAATCCTGGATTTCAACAGACATAAACTGATTAAGATATGCTGAAACAGCAGACAGAGATAATGGTGCATAAAGATTGTCTTTGAATTTAATTACACAGGGGATACGTCTTACTACTCCATCTATATCAGGAATTATATTAAAATAACCTGAATAATCTGTTTTTGATGATATCTCTTTAATATTTGTTTCTACAGAATCAGAAGAGAATATATATATATCCTCAGGCTTTTTTGTTTTAAATCTTACAAGTTTGTATTGAGAAGTTATAATATTTTCTTTCTCAATACTTGTTGCTGTTTGATCTTTATCATGTTTGTTTAAATAAAAAAAATAACCGAGTACTATTTTTGCACGGGATTCTATTATTGCTTTTGCAAGGTTTTTATCAAATGTTGCGTTATTCTTTAAATTGTTTAAATATTTTATAAAAGTTTGGTTTTTTATGCCTGATATTTTTGCTTTTTCCTTTATTTTATCAATACTATATAATAGAGTCTTATTTGATGGTTCAAAAAAGCCAATATCAAAAACAATTACCTTTGCTCCAGCATCAGAGAGTTTATTAATGAGAACTGCTATCTTTGATCTTGACCATGGCCATTTCCCTTCCTGATCAATGCTTATGTCGTCTACTACGGCAAGAACAACTTTTGTTGGTACAGGTATTAAATTTCTTGACAAAAATCTTAAATCAATTGTTTTAAGTTCCATAAAGTCAAGAAAAGGTATGGTAATTAAATAGGACAGGATACCTATCAAAGCAATTATACCTGAGATAGGTAATGGTCTTACCCAAAAATTTTTATTTTGCATATTTGAATCAATAAGGGTTTTTAAAGGTAATATCTGTTTCTTGAATAAGAGAGTTAAACAGATCAAAAAAAAACCGGTAAAAATATAGAATTTATTTTTACCAGAGCCTGTAATGATATTTTAAATCAGGTATAAATTGTATTGACCTTTCTTATTTTTTATATTGTAATATTAACTTCATGTCAACATTATTTGCCTGAGTCTTTTTTAAAAAATAAGTTTAAGTTATAATTATTTAAAGTAAATTCTTGGTACCAGAGCTTAAAAGAAAACTTAAAAAATAGATTTGTTTTAAGTTTTTTCAACTTTTAAAAAAACAGATAGTAAAGTATAGATGATTAAGGCTGCTGGATTTATAGGGAAAAAAAGTATTGAGTTTGTAATTTATTTTACCGATTTGATAGCTTTTTCCTGTGAATTACTATCTCTTATTTTTAAAAGAGATAATAATGGCCGTACAATTGTCTGGCATAATATTATAGAACAGATTTATTTTACGGCTGTACAGTCTTTGCCTGTTATTATTTCTATTGCTCTTATAGTCGGCAGTATGCTTATAATTCAGCTTTCTATGATCTCAGATAAATATGATTTAAGCAAGGTTATAGTGTTTTTGGTAATAAGAGAGGTGGGACCGATGACTACAGCTCTTATTGTAATTATGCGGTCTGCAACAGCAGTAACTATTGAAATGGCTTATATGAATATTTTAAATGAAATAGAAGCTGTTGAGACGGCAGGTATTGATCCTATGCGGTTTTTTTGTCTGCCAAGACTTGTGGGGATAGCATTTGCTGTATTGAGTCTTTTTGTTGTTTTTGATATAACTGCTCTTTTTGGTGGTTATCTTATTACCTGGGGAACTACTGATTTACCTCTTGATAATTATTTTGACCAGATAGGTAAAGCAATTTCAATTGATGATGTTTTTGTTGGGATAATCAAGGCGATCTCTTTTGGAATAATAATCAGCAATATATCTCTTTATCATGGGCTTAAAAGTAAAAAAAGGATTACTCAAATTCCTGTCGTAGTATCAAAAACATCTTTAAACTGTTTTTTTTATTGCCTTTTAATGAACTTATTTGTTTCAGGTCTGTTTTTCTTTTAGGAACATGGATGAAATAACTTCCACAAATAGGCACATAGATTGACAGTTAGATTTGTTCGACAGGTTGCCTGCGGAATGAAAATTTCTTCAAGTTCAAGGCAAAAAATCAATTTAACCACAGGC
>DAOWNP010000081.1 GCA_030642545.1 Desulfobacteraceae bacterium
TTAAAAGTTGCAGGAGAAAGATATCTTAATGGATAATTAAAAGTACTGATATCAAGAGTTCCACCCATGTCAATTCTGCACGGAGCAGACGCACAAATTGTTTCTGATTCCAATATTTTTTTTATCTTATTATACATAATGTTTTTATCTCTTTATTTTATGTAGAAATTTCAGACTTTTAAAATCTTTTCCCAAATAAAATCCCGTAAAAGATTCTAAAAGAAAAAGACTCTCATTTAAAGATACTTCAGAAAAACAGACACGATCAGCTTTTAATAAATCACTCCTTTTTATCCATAATAAACGTTTTATCGTACCTTTGGAAAGAAACAACTGTTTTTTTTTAATTTTAAATTTTGTACATTTACTGCACAAAATCCCCCCTTCTTCTATTTCAAACCTGATTTTGTTTGATTTAATTTTTTCAACTGATATTCCACACACACAACATTTTTCAAGCAGTGGCACCGTACCCCATAAAAGCAGAAATTTCATTAAAAAAAGGATACTTATCTCTTTATCTATAAAACGATCACTGTTTATAACATCCAATACATGATTTAACAGATCAAAAAGTTTACTGTTTTGGCATCTATCTTCAATTCGTGTACTTATAATTTCTGCCCAGTAACTTGCATAAGCAATTTTATTTATATCTGTACGTATTTTACCATAAGAATTTATTAAATCAGCTTCTAACAGAACTGCAAAATTCCCTTTTCCAACCTTGCAAACAATATCAAGTAAAAAAAAAGGTTCAAGAATTCCTGCAAACCGTTTTACACTCTTTTTTGCATTTTTTGCAATTACAGAAATTTTACCTTTTGACCTGGTTAAAAAAATTAATATTAAATCATAGTCTCCATACTCAATTTTTCGCAGTAATACACCTGATGTAGAAAAAAATGGCATACCTTTTAAAAGCCTATTAAAAAAGAGGCTATCTGAAAATAGGCAAAAACACTTGTTATATCAATAGCTGTTGTTACAAAAGGCCCGGTTGCAATTGCCGGATCAACATTTATTCTGACAAATATCATAGGAACCAGCGACCCTATTAATGCTGCTACTGACATAGATAAAACCACAGCAAGACCAACTGATAAAGCCATAGAAGTATTCCCAAAATCAACTTTTGCAACAGATCCTATTAGCAATCCATAAATAACCCCTATTATACAACCTACAGAGAGCTCTTTTAATACAATAGGCCACAAATCATTTATAGCTATACGCCCTGTTGCAAGCCCTCTTACCACTATAGTTGAAGACTGTGTACCTATATTACCACCCATCCCCATAATAACCGGAATAAAAGCTACAAGATATACAAAATCATTTAATTTTGTCATATAGTAATCAATTACAAAAAATGCTATTAGACCTCCTATACAACTTGCAAATAACCATGGAAGTCTTATTCTTGTACTACTTAAAATTGACTTTGTTTCAATAAATTCATCTCCCACTCCTGCCATTTTTAAAATATCTTCAGTTGCCTCCTGCCTGAATACATCAATAACATCATCAACCGTTACTATTCCAACAAGTCTATTTGACTCATCTACAACAGGTACAGCAAGTATATCATATTTTGCAACTATTTTTGCCACCTCCTCCTGATCAACATCTGTATGCACAGAAATAACATCTGTAACCATAAATTTTTTAAGCATGGTGTCAGGAGATACAACAACAAGCTGTCTCAAAGAGATAATTCCTGCAAGTTTTTCATATTCATCAATAACATACAGATAAAAAGGCATCTCAACATCAAGATACTCTTTTTGAATAGATTCTATAGCCATTTTTGCGGTAAAATCATCACGCAGGGCAATAAAATCTGTTACCATTATTCCACCTGCAGTATCATTTCCATATTTAAGCAGATCTTCTACTTCTTTTGAACCTTCATGCTTCATTAGCTCCAAGATAGCTTCTGATTTTTCTACAGGAAATCTTCCTATAATATCTGCAGCATCATCTGTGGGCATTATATCAATGATTTTTGCCAAAAGATCAAGATCAAGATCTTCAATTAAATTAATAAATACATCTTCTTCAAGCTCTCCAAAAAGCAATCCCTTTTGCTCTAAACCTTCAATCATCTCAAATAAAAGTTTCTGATTTGAAAGAGAAAGAGAGTTAAATACTAAAGCCAAATCAGCAGCATGAACCTTATTAACCATCTTATAAAGATGCGTTACAGCACCCCGTCTTATCAAACGCTTTATACTATCTATAAGAACTCTATTTTTTTTATTTAACATAACAGATCCTGTAAAACATTAATAATACCCACAAAAATTAACTAATTTATAGATTGTCACATAATTATCCGATTTTTTAAATTGGCACAAGACATGCGAGAAGAGATAATACTAAAACATATATCTCCTACCAATAACTTAAGTGAAATTATTTATGTGACGGTCTATAGTTTGCTGCAAAAAAAAAAGCACCTGCACAATCACAGCTCAGGCACTTTTAAAATTTATATTTATATTTATATATTTAAAACAATTATTTATTATTAAGAGGCAGGAAAAATTGCAAGATATTTAATATATTTCTTTTATAAAAATTTGAAAGTAAAACATTTTTTTACATACCATAGCAGCCTTCAACCACTTTTTTATTATCATGTAATATCAATGGATTGTCATTTAATCTTATTTTTACGGCATTTTTATTGGCTATTGCAATATTAAAATTCTTATTTGCTTCAAATTCAATATAATCTCCAGAATGTATATTATACTCTTTTGTATGTTCATTATCTACAACTATCTTTATCCATGTTTCATCAACAGCATTGATATAAAGCAGCATTTTCTTTGATTTATCATCAACATTGTTTTCAATAACAAGCTGAAGCATATCAGGATGAACAACCACCCGCGGGTTATCATAAACATCTGTACCCAATAATTGCGACTTTTTTACATTTAAATTTCCTTCACTTGCAATAGATGAGCTGATACCACCATTTTCAATAAAACTGTTCTTTGTTTTAAAAGCTATAATTACAAAAAATACAGCCATAAAAGCTAATATAGCTAATACCTTTGGAGATTTTTTGAAAAAATTTATTTTTTTGCAAGACTTTCTTTTTTGAGATTCAAGATTATTGATATACACATCATGACTCTCTTTATGCAGTTTTACAGCTCTCTGTTTATCAGCTCCCACAACATCAGCATATGCCAAAACAAATCCTTTTACATAGATTTCTGCAGGAAGCCTGCTATGATCTTCATCTTCTATAAAAGATAATATATCCGTCCCAACCCTTATATCTTTTGATATCTCTTCTATATCTATCTCTTTTTGAATTCTGAAAGAGCTAAGATAGCGTCCAAATGTTACAGGCTCTGTTAAAAAATTTGCACTCATAATGCACCATTTATATATTTTTTATCATTATTATTATTATAAAATATAGATACTTCTCGTATACACCCTAATTAATAATTTTTATTACAGATTTTTCTCTTAATTTTTCTAACCAGTTTAAATACTCTTTGTTTACAACTTCATTATAAAGTTTATTTTCAATATCAGCATAAGCCAATTCAAATGATTTGCCTTCTGTTGTCACAATCTCCTCTACAAAAAAAATCTGATACCCATAATCTGTCTCAATAATACCTGTATATTCTCCAACCTTAATCTTTCTAATCACCTGCTGTAATTTAGCAGATAGTCCACTCTCTTCTATAAATCCTAAATCACCTCCCTGAGAAGCAAGAGCTGATCCAGAATATTTTTTTGCTGCCTCTGCAAAATCTTCTCCTTTATTTAACGAATCAAGAATAGATTTCATCTTGTTTTCAGCATTTTTTTTCTCATCTTCGGTTGCATACTCAGGCAGAGGAATAAGAAGATTTCTTAAATGGTATTTAATTTTTCCTTTATACTGCTTTGCATTTTTATTATAATAATCTTTAATATCTTCTTCAGTTATTACAATTTTTGATTTAACCTGATAATTAACCAGTTTACTTCTCAATATCTGTTTTTCTAAACTATCTTTATATCCATCTATAGTTAAACCTTCCTGCAAAAGAGCTGCTCTTAAATCCTCATCTGTATAATAATTATCTTTTTTTATACGCTCTATTGCACTATCTAACTCTTTGTCATCCACAGATATATTATTTTTTCCTATCTCCTGTTCAGTAAGTTTTTTATCAATCAAACGATCAATAGCATCTTTCCTGACCTGATAAATCATCTTTTTCTCTCTATCCGGCAAATACCCGCTTTTGATTATTTTTTGATAATATTGATCAAAAACTTCATTTAAATCTGATAGTGTAATAATGTCATCATTTACAACAACAACAATTCTATCCACAATCTCACTTGAATAAAGTGATTGTATCTGTAAATTTAACAAACAAAACAGTAACACAATAATTTTTGCATAATATTTAAAATATATGTTTTTTTTTACTTTTTTACCCATATCGTATAACTCGTACTAAAAAATTAATTAACATTTTCTGTCTTTTTTTTGACTATAAACGTAGAATCTATTTTATCCACGTTCCTTAATATTTTTTTTATCAAGTCTGTATTTATTTTAATATCATATCTGCTTTTTACACCTTCTATCCACTCAGGATAAGTGTTTTGTGCTTTTTCTATCCTGATATATTTTTCTATTTCACCATCTGTTTTAAGAGACTTATTATCACCTGCATTATTATTAAGTTTTTCCCTGTATAATTCAATCTCTTTTTGGGTAATTACAATCTTACTGATTAAAAAACAGTCCACCACTTTTTCTATTAACAACCGCCTTCTAAGACTGTCCAACCAGTCTTTATATGAAATAGTATTTTCTAACAAAACAGTCTGAAAAGCTTCCTTGTCATATTCTTTAGTAAATTTTTCAACTGTTTGCATAAGTTCATCATCAGATACTTTTATATTACTTTCATCAGCGAAGTTTATAAGCACCATCTCAACTAACAATTCACTAACCTGCTGTAAAACTATATTATTACATTCTTCTGAATTTTGAGAAATTTTATCCCTACAGGTAAGCTTTACCTTATCTACAGTCTGTTTAAATTCACTAACTGTAAGTATATGGCTATCTACTTTTATTACAAATTCTTCTTTTACTATATTGTTATTACATGAATATATCACAAAAAGAAACATAATAATATAACTTTTAATAAATCTATGGGGTTTATTGTTTTTGCTTTTAAAAATTTTTACCACCCCTCACCCATTTGTATTAACTGCAATGCTTTTCAAGATTTTTTTAACAAAAATAAAATTTTGCTTTGCAGTTTTTTTTGGCAAATTTGCTATCAACAGATTATCTTTTGTAATCCTTAAATTATCTGGATCAGAATCTATAACATTTATTATACCCAAAGGAGTTTTTTGATGAGCATCAGAAAACTGGAGCTTAAGATATTTTTCCAGAAAATCTAACTTTACAACTCCGGCTTTTACAGATAAGATTTTCAGCATAATTTTTAGTAAAAGGTTTCCTGTTTCATCTGGAAACCTCCCGTACCTGTCTATCAATTCCTCTTTAAACAATGAAATATCACCAATGTCTTCCATCTTTACGAGTCTCCGATAAGCTGAAAGCCTCTGATCAATATCTTTAATATATTCCTGGCTTATATATGCAGATAAACAAATATTTATTTCAGGTTCAAGATCATACTGCATTGGCTTGCCTTTTAACTCATTAATCGTATCCTCCATAAGTTTTAAAAACATGTCATAGCCAACAGCCGCAATATGACCTGACTGGGACGCACCAAGAACTGCCCCTCCTCCTCTTATCTGCAAATCACTCATAGCTATTTTAAACCCGGAACCTAAATCACTGTGTTCCATCAACACTTTAAGCCTTTTTTGTGCTTTCTCCCCTATATTACTGTCTTTAGGAATAAAAAGATAAGCATATGCTTGTTCATCAGCCCTTCCTACACGACCTCTTAGCTGATAAATCTGAGACAAACCAAACTTGTCTGCCCGATTCACAAAAATTGTATTTGCTGCGGGAATATCAAGTCCTGATTCAACTATTGTAGTACATACAAGCATGTCAATCTCTCTATTATTAAACTTTAACATAACTTTTTCTAAAGCATCCTCTCCCAATCTTCCATGAGCCACATCAATTCTACACTCAGGTACTATTTTATGCAAAGATTTTGCCAATTTAAAAATAGTACTGATATTATTATGAATAAAAAATATCTGACCGGATCTCAGCAACTCTTTTTTCACAGCATCAGCTATAACAACTTCATTAAATTCAGATATATATGTTAATATGGCATGTCTTTGTTCAGGAGGTGTTGCAATAAGACTAATATCTCTTAAACCCATCAAAGACATATGAAGAGTCCTCGGTATTGGCGTAGCAGTGAGAGCCAGACAATCCACAGTCTCTTTTATTTTTTTTAATTTCTCCTTATGTGTTACACCAAAACGCTGCTCCTCATCTATAACTATCAGCCCTATATCTTTAAATTTAATATCTTTCTGCAAAAGCCTGTGTGTTCCAATCACAATATCAACAAGACCTGCATTCAAATCATTTACTATCAAACGTTGTTTGCTTACTGATCTAAATCTGTTTAAGCACTCTATCCTGACAGGATAGTCCTTAAATCTTGATGTAAATGTTTTAAAATGCTGCTCTGCCAAAACAGTTGTAGGTACCAGTATTGCCACCTGCTTATTATCACTTACCGCTTTAAAAGATGCCCTGAGAGCCACCTCAGTTTTTCCATACCCTACATCACCACAAACAAGTCTATCCATTGGAACAGTTTTTTGCATATCATACAACACATCATCTATAGCTTTTAACTGATCTTTTGTTTCTTCATAGGGAAACCCTGCTTCAAACTCCATAAAATAACTATCTACCGCACCAAATTCATACCCTTTTTTCACTTTACGGGATGCATATAAATTCAACAACTCGTTAGCCATTTTCCTTACAACTTTTTTAGCTCTGCTTTTTACACGATCCCAGGATTTTGAGCCAAGCTTATCTAAAACAGGAACTATGGAATCAACACCCATATATTTTTTAGCAAGATTCATACGTTCAACAGGAAGATAAAGCTTATCATCTCCATAATAATTAAGAAGAATATAATCATTAAAAGTACCATTAAATTTTAATTTAACCAACCCTTTATATTGCCCTATACCATGATCAGCATGAACTATAAAATCTCCATCTTTCAAGTCCTCAAAATCAAAAATCTGCGTTGAAACACCCGGCTCTCTTTTTTTTATTGCTATTCTTCTGCCTTTTGTTCCAAAAATTTCATCTTCAGTAACTATAGATAAAAACTCAGCTTCCCAGACAAACCCTTTTTTAATATGGCTCAAACATATATATATACCAGTTTGATCAGCCTCTTTATATTCACCTATAATTAAAGTCTCAATATCATATAATTTTAAAAGAGATCTTAACCTTTCCGCCTGAAGCTTAGTAGCACATAAAATTAATATCCTGGATCTGTTTTTCCGGTTTTCACTAATCCAGTTAACAAGAGGCAAAAAAAGTTTATCTTTATTATCAATATTTTTCTGGTGTATCCGGATTAATTCATTGCCTTTTACATTAAAATTAACAACTTCAGTCCCATGTTGTTTTCTTTCGGATAGATTATGTACAACAAAAGAATTTAATAATACCGGTTTTTGTTTAAAAAAAGTTTTTTCCAATTCCTGCCAGCTTAAATACTGTTTTTCAGGTTCTATACAAAAACAATCTTCTTTAAGAGTTGTTTCAAAATTTTTTTTTATTTTAGCTGTATAATCTAAAACTGCGTTTTTCAGTAAAGCAGTTTCCGATAAAACAAATAATGTATCTTTAGAAAGATATTTAAAAATTGTGTCAAGTTTAGAATAAACAAGAGGCATAAAACTCTCAATTCCTGGAAATACCCCCTCCTGACCTACTTTCTCTATAATAGCTGACAGGCTGTCAGATGGAATATCAAGCGACCCTGCCTGCTTTTTCAACCGTTCTGTTAATTTTTTTAAATCATGCTTTTTTAAAATTATTTCCCTTGCAGGAAGAACAATAGCTTCTTTTATATCTTCAAGTTTACGCTGGGTTGTCGGAGAAAAAAATCTTAAGGAGTCTACAGTATCACCAAAAAATTCCATCCTCAGAGGATTTTCATACATCGGAGAAAAAAGATCTAAAATACCGCCTCTAACACAATAATCACCAGGCTCTTCAACAATAGCAGTCCTTAAATAGCCGCCAGTTATCAGCTTAGAAACAAGCTTTTCCCTGTCTGTTTCCTCTCCCACCATTATAAATTCAGCAAATTCACAAACCTGTTGTTTAGGAATAAGCATTTGAGTGAGAGTTTCTGCCAAAACAATCAAAATACATATATCTGAGTCAGTAACAAGTCTGTATAAAATCCGTATTCTTTGAGCAGCAATTTCATTATGATACCCAATAAAATTAAAAGGAAGAGAATTATAAGATGGAAAATATTCTATATTCTGTTCAAATTCCTTTAAAAAAAAACCTATACTATTTAAAAAAACATCAGCTTCTTTTTTAGTGGAAACAACTAAAAGAACAGGCTTTTTAAGTTTTTTATATAGTTTTGATACAACATAAGCCTTTGCTGTTTCAGTAAAACCTGATAAATTTACACATTTCTTACCAATTGTGCTTTCATCAATTACTGTCTCTATATTTTTTTTTTCTTGATTTTGAAACATTATAGTTGTTAAATAATTTATTTGCCGATGTAGCTCAGTTGGTAGAGCAGCTGATTCGTAATCAGCAGGCCAGCGGTTCAATTCCGCTCATCGGCTTTTTGTTTTTTATGTAAAAAATCATACACTTCTATTAATACTTTTAAAATAAAAATACGGATAAAATTTATCTGCTTTTCGTTTGAACATTTGAATACTATAGAACCTTTTTATTAACTTCAATTTTTATTAATTTAAAACTCAATGAAAATCAAGAAAAACATCTATGTTCTCATTTTTTCCACATTAACCGTTTCCTTTTTTATCAGCACAGGCTGTATTCCTGATAAAGAATTTTTAATTTCCGGAAAAACGATGGGAACAACTTTTCATATTAAATTAAATACAGTTTTTTTTACAAATATCTCAAAAATAGAAAAAAAAATCCATGCAAGGCTTAAACAGATAAACAACTCCATGTCTATATTTCTACCTTTTAGTGAAATCTCAAATTTCAA
>DAOWNP010000273.1 GCA_030642545.1 Desulfobacteraceae bacterium
GCATTATTACCGCCAAAACCAAAATTGCTGATTGCTGCACGACGAATGCCTTTACATTTCCATGGCTCATTTTCAAACAACAAACGAAAAGGCGAGTTTTCTATTTTTTCATTTACTTCTTCAACATGAAGAGTTGCGGGACGTATACCATGTTTCATAGCTCCCATAACTTTTATAATACCTGCAACACCTGACGCTGTAATAGGATGTCCCATATTTGACTTTATAGTTCCTATGGGAATATTTTTTAATCCTGAAAAAACTTCTTCTGTACTTTTAATCTCTATATCATCCCCTACAGGAGTACCTGTTGCATGACACTCAATAAGAGATATATCTTCAGGTGTCAGACCTGACATTTTATAGGCATTTTTTAATGCAGTTACCTGACCTGGTGCAAAAGGAACTAAAAGTCCATGTCCTCTGCCATCATTTGAAAGCCCGACTCCCCTGATAACTCCTTTTATATTATCTTTGTCTGAAACAGCATCAGAAAGTCTTTTTAAAACAACAAAACCTGCACCTTCAGCAGGAACCAGTCCATCAGCATTTTTATGAAACGGACGACTTTGTCCTGTAATACTCATGGCATAAAGAGCACAAAAACCAATATGCAGGATAAGATCATCAGATCTGTTCACACCCCCGGCTATCATTAAATCAGCTTTTCCTGACTGAAGATAATCACATGCAAGTTTAATAGAATATAGTGATGATGCACATGCTGCATCTATAGCAAATGCACCTGCTTTAAGATTAAGAGCTTTTGCCAGTATATGAGCTGGAAGACCTGACATAAATCTATTTACAGGATCAGGTTTAAACAGACCTGCAATCTCTCTTGCCCTGCCTTTTAAAAAATCATCTCCCATAGAATCTATCCATACAGATTCTGAGAACTGCTGCATTAAGTGCGAAGGGTAAGATAAATTACCAAAAACAGCACCTTTTTTTATTTTTGCATTTTGGTAATAGCCGGCATCTTTAAGAGCCTCTCTTCCTGTATGAATTAACCAGTGTACAAGAGGATCATATTGAAGAATTTCATCTTTGGAAATAGAAAATCCATCAGGGTTAAACACTTCATCAAAACCCTGTATATAACCGCCTTTATCTGTCCAGGTAAGATCATATGAATTTTTTACAGAATCAGTCAGCACATGTTTTGGATCTGTCCGCCAATATCCATCGGGAGCTTTTGACAAGAGATCTTTTTTTTCATACACATTATTCCAAAGAGCATCAGGCGTTAATGCCCCAGGAAAAACAGCTGATTCTCCAACAATAGCAATAGGTTCAAAATACATATTATATAATCCGTTATTTTTTATTTTAAATCAGAAAGCATGTGCATTTCAACATCCTGCATCTTTGCTACCAGCTTATCTTTACTGTCAAAAAATAAGATATCTGAAACAGAACGATCATTGCCAGTAATATTTCCTGTAAGCTCACACCTGATATTCCCATCCATAGGCCCCTCTTGACAAACATGATATGCTCCTATTTTTGTTGGGAGCGATGGTTTTTTTGTATTATGCGCACCCCATAAAAGTGCAAGCTGTAAACCTCCATCTAATGCAGCCATATCAGCTTCCCATGTTTTTACCGGCCAGTTCATCTCTTTTATGCCTGATATGCTTGCAGAAGCACCAATACTTGAAACTCCTTCAAGAGAATCTATAACCTGAAAATCAGGGCCGTGGAAAAGCAGATCATTATATATTTCAGAGATTTTATATGACCACTCTCCAAGTTCTTTTTTTAAACTGTTATCAGGAGCAACAATATTATCATTTTTTGTTTCTGCCATTAAAACTGTTGCTGAATAATACAAAATATTGCCAGATTCACTTTTAAGCTCCATAAAATAAGCTGTTCCTTCTTCATGAGGAACTATGCTGCTGTTTACAATAAGGTTCTCTTCTTCAGTGTTAAAATTTTCAAGTTTGATACCCCTTAAAAGCTTAAAATCACGACAACCTGTAACACTAAGATCGGGTCTGTGCAGTCTTGCCAGTTTTAAAAACCATTCAAGAGCAAGAACAACAGGCACAACCGGAATATTTTTAATTTTGTGACTATTAATAAAGGAGTAATCATCTTTATTTACAGAGATTCCAACATTAATTCCTTTCTTTTCAGTTACTACTGAAAGTCCTCCACAAGGAGGTTTAGGGCCTATTACAATCTCTGTGTTTTTAGAACTGTTTTCAAAAATCTCTTCTGTAAACTTTTTTGCTCCGATTTCAAGCGGTATTAGAGGAATACCCAGTTCCTTGAAATAAGATTTTAAAACAGATGAGACCATTCCACCATCCCATGGCCCCCAGTTAATAGATTTTACAATACAGCTTTTTCCACGCCGCAAGGCTTCATTATTTGCCACTTTATTTAAAATTTCGTTAGCCATAGCATAATCACATTGTCCTACATTGCCAAATCTTGCAGCAACAGAAGAGAACATGCAGATCACTTTTAAAGGATCTTTTTTTGTTGCTGCAAGAAGAGACTGGATTCCTCTGACTTTAGTATTAAAAACACGGTCAAACTGCTCAGGTGTTTTTTCCTCTATAAGCTTATCATTAAGAACGCCTGCTCCATGAACAATACCTGTAACATGTCCCCACTCATCTCTTATCGCCTCAAGCATCTCAGATACAGCAGGCATATCTAATACATCAACAGATACATATTTAACCTTAGAACCTGCATCTTCCATAGCCCGTATTGTAGCGTTGATCTCACGAACAGCAGAAATAGCTCCTGATTCTCTTCCTAACTCAGCAGGTACAATTTTATGTCCGAGAGCCTTTGCATTTTCCATTAAAACCTGTTTTAAATCACGATCAGTTAATGCATTAACACAATATTCAGGTTCTTTAACCAATGGAGTCCTTCCTAATAATACAAAACTACAAGCTGTTTCTTTTGCAAGCTGTATTAGAGTTTTTGCTGTTACTCCTCTTGCACCACCTGAAGCTACTATTATATCTGTATTATCAATTACAATAGTATTTTGAGTCTCTTTCAAATTTATTGCCAGAGGATAGCTTTCCAGGCGCACCCTTGTCCCATCCTGCTTTATCCCAACCTCTATCTCAGGCCCGCCTGTCAAAATTTCACGTAAGATCTCATCTGCTACCTTTTCAGCAGACTTTTCTTTTGAATCAATATCAATAGCCTTTACTGAAACCTTTGGCCATTCAACAGCTCCTGTTTTAGCAAGTCCTGTCAATCCACTAAGCCATACCCTGTTCCCATTTTCACCTGAAAGACAAAAATCACCACCCGTATCCTGAACAGTTATAAATATACCTCCTGATTTTGTAAAACAATCAGCCAAATCCTTTACAGTAAGAAAAGCATTTCTATTAATCAAAAGAGCATCTTCTTTATTTGATACTTTTTTTAAACCACCAAGATATATTAAACCATCAGCATTATCAGGCAGGTCATCTACAACAGAAGCATTAATCTTTTTCTCTTGTAACTTTTGAGCTAATATCTGTGCCACACCAGAGCCATCATCGGTGACAGCAATAAATCCAGCTGATTTAATCCCTTGCATCATAAAACCGGAATAAGGCGCAACAACCGTTCTTAGTGCATTTCTATATAATAAATCAGCTCTCTTTTCCTCTTTTGGTACTATTATATCTGGGGTAGAGATATCAGCATTGTTAATATCTGGTACTGTCTTTTCTATAAATTTTATTACATCACCAAGTGTTTCTATGCTACCCATTTCAGCAGGATCAACCTCAGGCATCCAGGGAGATTCATCCTTTACAGCAGATA
>DAOWNP010000301.1 GCA_030642545.1 Desulfobacteraceae bacterium
AAAGGTAAAAAATATAAAAATTTGTTTTTTATTTTCCACATATTAAAAATGTGTTAATATTATCCATCTATATATGGTATTAATGCCCAAAAGTGGAAAAATACAGTGTGGTTATTAGATAACAAAAATTTTTCTTATTGGGAAAAATATTCAGACTAATTTTAAATTTTAAATAACATAAATTTTTCTTAACTGCAAAAAAAAAACGACAAATTCAAAAAAAATATTCAAACCAAATTCTGAATTACGACTTATGGATCAGGTACGAGAAGTTCTCCGATATTATCATTCTGCTTATAAAACCGAGCAAACCTGTTGTAACTGGAATATTATAAGGAGTCTGTATGGGTCAGAAGAAGGATTTGCCCCCTCTATCTGCTTGCCCCCCTCTATCTGCTTGCCCCCCTCTATCTGCTTAATTATCATTTCCAACTTGTATTGATCAACTCCTTGTGATAATTATCACACAAAAAGAGTTACACTCTAATGCAACTGTCTTGTGCTAAGGCAAGTACAATTAGAGAAACCGGATGCGGGAAAGCCACATGTCTGGGACTGTGAGAAGGACACTGGGTAACCGGAGTTCTTACTGCGACAGGCTTGTATAATGAAAGTTACAATCTAATAGGTGGCTTATGGATAATAAAATAGAAACACATAATAGTTCCGGTGTTGACAAAGGACTGGTTACTATGTTCCTTAAGATGTCAGCAGAAGAGCGCCTGAAGGCAAATGATAACGCAGTACATGCTATTTTGGAATTAAAGAATGCATACAAACGACAAAAAAACAATACGTTCAGACCTAAGCAAAAGTAATGAATTTAAAAGAAAAGCTGGAATATATCTATTTAAAATACAATAAAAAAGAGTATATCAACCCTGACCCACTCTTATTTGTTTATAATTATTCTGAAAAAAAGAACAGAGAGGTCGCAGGCTTTATCGCCGCCTGCCTTGCGTATGGCAGAGTTGAGATGATCATGAAGACAGTTACCTGTGTCCTTGACAAATTACAACCAACCCCGCATAAATACCTTATGAGCCGAACGAAAAAAGATATTACAAATGATTTTAAAGGTTTTAAATACAGATTTGCAAAAGATATTCACCTGATTGATCTTTTATGGGGAATAAGAGAAGTTTTAGACTCTTATACATCCCTTGAAAATTGTTTTTATCATGGATATTCTTCTCAAGATGAGACAGTTCTTCAAGGACTTGCTTTTCTTTCAGAAAAAATCAATCAAAACCGGCAGGCAGGACATCTTCTCGCAAATCCTAAAAAGAAAAGCGCCTGCAAAAGAAGTCTTCTTTTTTTAAGGTGGATGATACGAAAAGATCATGTTGATCCGGGATGCTGGGGAAAAGCAAACCCGTCAAAGCTGATTGTTCCTCTGGATACACATATGTATAAAACAGGTAAAATGCTGGGATTTACCAGCAGAAAAAGCCAGGATATGAAAACAGCTCTTGAAATAACTAATGGATTCAGGGCAATTTTATTAGATGACCCTGTGAAATATGATTTTTGTCTTACCAGGTTCGGGATCAGAAAAGAACTCTGCATGGATCTTTTAAATAACGTTTTAATTGATTAAAAAATAAAAATAAAACAGATAAGCAAAAACAGATAAATAAAACAATGAAACTCCTGCATACATCTGACTGGCATTTAGGTAAAACATTATATGGACGTAAACGACATGAAGAATTCAAGCTTTTTTTAAACTGGCTTATAAAAATTATTACAGACGAAAAAATTGATGCTCTTTTAATTTCAGGAGACATATTTGATAATAAAACACCTAACAATACAGTTTTAAAATTATATTATCAGTTTTTAAAAAAAATTTGCGATTCACCCTGTAAAGATGTAGTAATAATTGCCGGCAATCATGATTCACCATCTCTTTTAAATGCTCCAAAAGAGATTCTAAGTTTTCTTAATATTCATATTGTAGGCAGTATATCAGAGAGTGTTGAAGATGAAATATTTATCCTTAAAAACAGACAGGATAATCCGGGATTAATTGTATGTGCTGTTCCCTATCTTCGTGATAAAGATATAAGAAAATCTGAAGCAGGAGAAAGTATTGAAGAGAAAGATAAAAAACTGGTGCAGGGAATTTATAACCATTACAAAAAAATATACTCTGCTGCAAAAACAATTCAAACTCAGCAAAAAACAGAAACTCCCATAGTAGTCATGGGTCATCTTTTTGCAGCAGGAAGCAAAACCACAGATAAGGATGGCGTAAGAGAGCTGTATATTGGATCACTCGGTCGTGTGGGAGCTGACCTGTTTCCTGATTATATTGACTATACAGCTCTTGGACATCTGCATATGCCGCAAAAAATAAACAAATCAGATTTTATACGATATTCTGGATCACCGCTTCCTATGAGCTTTGGCGAAGCAATGCAAAAAAAAATCGTAATAACTGTAAATTTTGAAAATAATATTGCAGATGTTAATGAAATAACAGTCCCCTGCTTTCAAAAGCTTAAAACAATAAAAGGAAATCAGGATACTATTTTATCAGAAATAGAAACATTAAAACAAAAAAATGAATCAATATGGCTTGAAATTGTATATGAAAGTTTAGAGCTTATAGGTGATTTACAGACAAAACTGAGCAGTTTAATTAAAGATACAAAAATTGAAATTCTTCGTATAAAAAATAGTGCTATTGCTGAAAAAACTTTAAGCCGTATAACAGTTAATGAAACATTAGATGATCTTAGTGTAAAAGATGTTTTTACCCGCTGCCTTGATACCAGTAATATTATTGAAACTCAACGCAAAGAGTTGATACATGCTTTTGATGAAATCGTATCACAATTAAACCAGGTTGATAAATCAAAATAAAATTTTAAGGAATAAAATTTAATGAGGGTTTTATCTTTGAGCTTTCAAAATCTTAACTCTCTTAAAGGAGAGTGGCATATAGACTTTACAGATGCAGCATATGCTGCAAGCGGTATTTTTGCTATTACAGGTCCAACAGGAGCCGGTAAGACCACAATATTAGATGCCATGTGTCTTGCTCTATACGGTAAAACTCCAAGACTTGGCAGAATAACAAAAAATACAAATGAAATTATGTCACGCCATACAGGAGAGTGTTTTGCCGAATTATCATTTGAAACAACAAGGGGAAGATACCGCTGCCACTTCAGTCAGCACAGAGCCCGCAAAAAACCACTTGGCGATTTGCAAAATCCTAAACACGAAATTTGTAATGCAGACACAAACGAAATCATAGAATCCAGCCTGAAAAATGTACTTTTAAAAGTAGAAGAGATAACAAGTCTTGATTTTGACCGTTTTGTACGTTCTGT
>DAOWNP010000010.1 GCA_030642545.1 Desulfobacteraceae bacterium
GATATTTATAATATGTTATTTATATTTTTATAAATCTATATAAAATATTCAAATCTATCTTAAAATAACAATTTTATCTTTTTTTATAATCAACTCTATGTCATTAAACTTATTTTTTATAACCTTCCAATATATTAATATTATTAGATATTTATACAACCTCAAGGAGGAAATATGTACATCAGAAAAAAATTGTTTAAAAATACAATTACTATTGTATTTGCTGCATATATACTTGCAGCAATATCAGGGTGTGCTGTTAAAACCAAAATCTATGAAATTAAACCTGCTGAAGTATCTTTAAAAGGTATTAAGACTCTTGCTGTTTTAAAATTTGCAGGCCAGTACGGTGAAACAGTAAGAAGCGATTTTTATAATAGACTTGCAGATGTTAAACATTTTAATCTCATTGATACAAACAGCGTAAATGCATTAGACAAGGTTATATTTAACCAGATAGATGACCCACGGTTTTTACCTGAACTTGAAGCATTACACGCAGATGGTGTGATTACAGGAAGAGTTACAGCTGATATTAACGACAAGCATGGATCAGATCAAGTACAAATGCAGGAAGGAACCGGAAAATATAAAAAAGGGGAAAATATTTTCGGTCAGGAAGTGGATATTGAAATAATGCGCACTGTTCTAAAACCTGTAAAATATATTGTCAGACAAGCCTCTTTAACAACAGATTTTAAAGTATTTGATTTACGTACAAAAAAAATCATTGCGACAGGAAAAGTTACAAGAAATTACAATGAAAAATTCGGCGGGAAAAAAGAAAACTTCTTCTCAGGTAAGACCATTAGTAAGCTACCTGCCAAAAATCAAACTTTAAATGAACTTTCAAGCCAGTCTGCTATAGAACTGGTCAGTAAAATCTCACCCACAAAAATAACCAGATCAGTAAGCTTTGATGATGGAGGTACATTAGGGATTGGAGGTCATAAAGATATCAAACGTGGTATAGAATTTGCTAAACGTGGACTATGGGAAGATGCTATTGAAATATGGAATAATGTTATCAAAACAGAGCCGCATAATGCAGCAGCTTTTTATAATTTAGGAGTTGCTTATGAAAGTTTAGGAACATTAAAAGACCTTCAAAAATCTCGATCAATGTATAAAAAAGCAGTAAGAAATGGCGACAAAAAATTGTATTTAGATGCAATTGCAAGGGCAAACAATAAAATAAAAAACCGAAGAAAATATGACCAGCAAATACAAATGTTAAAAAAGATACCTGTCCAAAAAAATAAAGGCAGCCAGGGATTGAGAATCTATTAATACTCTTGTATTAATATAAAAAAAGGAGAGTAAAATGAAAATTTATATTACTAAAAAAGCAATTATAAATATTACAGGTCTGTTTTTTACAATTTTGATGTTTTTCGTTTTTGCATCTGATACACTTGCTCAAAATGTCACAGTAGTAGGACAGGGAAATACAAGGCAAATGGCTCTGTCTAATGCTCAACGAGCAGCAGTAGAACAGGGAGTTGGGACTCTGATTGATTCTAAAACCAAAGTTGCCAATTTTGAAGTTCTTCAAGATCAAATTTACTCAAGATCACAGGGATATATAACAAATTACAATATCCTGTCTGAAGGCAAAACTCCTGATGGAGCATTATATGTTATAACAATCCAGGCCAATGTTAAAACCGCATCCATAAAAAATGATCTCCGTGCAATTGGTATATTAATGGCACAGATAGGCAATCCCAGATTTATGACCATCTATATGCCCGAATCAAAAAGTTCAATGCACAAAAACTCAAGAGTAGTCAAATCTGCAGAAAGAGCTATTAACGGCACATTTGCAAGAAAAGGATTTATTGTTTTAGATAAAAGTTTTATTAACAATATTTATAATGAGATAGAGCAAGCTGGAAGAATAGATATAGACATGGATGATCTTGCTGCACTTGCTTTAAAATACAGAGCTGACCTTTTGCTGGTGTATGATATTCATGCAGCAAAAAAAACAGGTGGAAGTAGTAAATATTTTGGAGGAATTATTGTTGAAATGTCCCTTAAAGCTGTTGCCCCAGCCACAGCAGATATGATAGCTCAAAAATCAGGCGATCTTTATGTAAGAACTACTAAAATGAGAGGAAATTATTACGATAATTCACAAGCTGCAAAAGCATCTGACAAACTTGGAAAAGGAGTAGCAAATGCTTTAATAAACGACACTCTGTCATATTATGAGAGAGCAGCTAATGCAGGCAACAGGTTTGATATATGGTTTAGAAACTTTACAGAAGATGATACATATACAATAGTTGATGTAATTGAAGCCATGTCAGGATATAAAGATAAAAACGTAAGAAATCAATCACCTGCCAATTTTCAATTAGATGTTAACTATAAAGGTAAAAAATTTGATTTTCAGCGCGAACTTTTCAGAGGTCTTAAAAAACAGGGGATCGGTTTTGAAACCCAGCAAGCAAAAGGCAACCGTTTTCTTTTGTTTAAAAAAGGAACATCAAACCCATTTGGTGAAGTAAATATTAACTAAAAAATACAAAAAAAGTTTTTGATAAAACAAAAAATCCTTTGTAATTAAACTAAATAATTACAAAGGATTTTTTTATATTTTATCAAAAATAAAAGCTTGCTTTATGACTTATTTTTCTTAAGACTTTTCCACTTCATCTTCTGCAACAACTTTTTTAGATTTAGTCTCTTCTTTATCAACAGCTACATCATCTGATACAATAAATTCAATTAAAGACATAGGCGCTGCATCACCTGCACGATTTCCCATCTTTATAATACGGGTATAACCTCCATTTACTGAACCAAATTTTTCATTAACTTCACTAAAAAGCTTATGAACAAGTTTCTTTTCTCTAACTATAGCAAGAGCCTGTCGTCTTGCATGAAGTGATCCATCTTTAGCAAGTGTTATTATATGATCTGCCCACCGCCTAAGCTCTTTTGCTTTAACAGTAGTTGTTTTAATACGGCCATGTTTGATAATTGACGTAACCATATTACGAAACATAGCTTTTTTATGGCTTGATGTTTTATTAAACCTAAGTGATTTTTTTCGATGTCTCATAACAAATCCACCTATTCTCCTTTTTCTTGTTCTTCATCAGGGGGAACAAAACCTTCTAATCTCATTGCCAGAGAAAGACCCATTTCAACCAAAACGTCCTTTATCTCATTTAAGGATTTTCTACCAAAATTTTTAGTTTTTAACATTTCTGATTCTGTTTTCTGTACTAATTGGTATATTTTTATTATTTGAGCATTTTTCAAACAATTAGCACTCCTGACAGATAATTCAAGTTCATCTACATTTCTATATAAATTTTCATTAAATTTTTTGCCAGTAGATTCTTCAACCGGTTCCTGAGGTTCTGGCTCAATTTCCTCATCAAAATTAATAAAATTAGTCATCTGTTCTTTTAAAATTTTAGCAGCATAAGCAATACTATCTTCCGGTTTAACACTACCATCTGTCCAGACTTCAAATATTAACTTATCATAATCTGTCTGTTGCCCTACCCTCGCATTACCTACTTCATAATTAACCTTTTTTACAGGAGAAAAAACAGAATCTATAGATATTAACCCAACCTCTTCATCTGGTTCTATATCAAGTTCCTTATTTGCCGATGCCAAAGAAAAACCTTTACCAGTCTTAACCTGCATAATCATTTCTAACACAGAAGAGTCTTCTGTCAAAGTAGCAATATGCAAATCAGTGTTCAAAACCTCAATTTCATCATCATCATCATCAAAAAATATATCACCAGCTGTAACTATACTTTTTCCTTCAGCATTTAAATGTATAGTTTTAGGATTTTGATCTAATACTTTAAATCTAACCTGTTTTAAATTAAGAATAATTTCCGTAACATCTTCCAAAACACCTGGTATTACAGAAAATTCATGCATAACCTTATCAAACTTAACCGAAACAATAGCTGCTCCATATAAAGATGACAACAAAATTCGTCTTAAAGCATTTCCTAAAGTAATTCCATAGCCTCTCTCAAGAGGCTCACAAATTATTTTACAATAATTTTGTCCTCTATCAATCTGCAACTTCTGGGGCTTTATCATTTCTCGCCAGTTCATAAACATCAATTCTTTAGAGGACATAGGTATTTTCTCCGGAATTATATAATTTATTTAAAATTATTTTGAATATAATTCAACAATCAGTTGTTCCTGAATAGGCATTACTATATCTTCCCGAACAGGATAATTTTTAACAACACCTTTAAAATTATCTTTTTCAAGCTCTATCCACTGAGGAACACCACGTCTTACAACAGAAGATAAAGAATCCTCTATAAAACCAATCTTTCTACTTTTTTCACAAACCTCAATAACATCATCAACTTTGACGAGAAAAGACGGAATATTAACCATTTTTCCATTTACGAGAAAATGTTTATGTCTTACAAAATGTCTACCCTGAGACCGTGAACAAACAAGACCTAATCTGTAAACAACATTATCAAGTCTGCGTTCTAATAAAACTAACAGATTCGTTCCTGTTATACCTTGCATACCATCAGCTTTAGAAAAAACAAGTCTAAACTGTTTTTCAGAAAGACAATACATTCTTTTTACTTTCTGTTTCTCTCTAAGCTGAATTCCATAATCAGAAAATTTACTCCGTCTCTGTCCATGCTGACCTGGTGCATAACTTCTTCTGTCAAATGCACATTTATCAGAATAACAACGGTCTCCTTTTAAAAATAATTTAAGGTTTTCACGCCTGCAAAGACGACAAACCGAACCTCTATATCTTGACAAATCTCCCTCCTTAATCAAAGAGACAAAATGTTAATTACAATAATAAATAAATAAGGAATCTTTTTAAACTCTACGCTTTTTAGGAGGTCTGCAACCATTATGAGGTATTGGTGTAACATCTTTAATCATAATAACCTTTAAACCTGCATTCTGTAGAGCACGAAGAGCTGACTCACGACCAGCACCCGGACCTTTAACATACACCTCAACAGTTTTCATTCCATGTATCAAAGCTTTTTTAACAGCGTCTTCTGCTGCAAGCTGAGCAGCAAAAGGTGTACTTTTTCTAGAACCTTTAAACCCTTGAACCCCTGAACTTGACCAGGATACAACATTACCATTAGGATCACTAATACTAATTATTGTATTGTTAAATGTGGATTGTATATGAACAACACCACTTGATATATTCTTTTTTATCTTCTTTTTTAAACGGGTTGTTTTTGCCATTTCTATGGTACCTTATTATAAAAAATTACTTTTTGGTTACAGCTCCTTTTTTCTTTACTGCTGTCCTTCTGGGACCCTTACGGGTTCTAGCATTTGTACTTGTGCGTTGTCCCCGAACAGGTAAAGACCTGCGATGCCGCAATCCACGATAAGAACCTAAATCCATAAGTCTCTTAATATTCATAGAAACGTCTGTTCTAAGCTCTCCTTCAACTTTTAATTTATCTGTTATAAATCTACGAATATCGTTTAAATCAGATTCTGACAAATCATCAGTTTTAATATTTCTATCTAATTTTAATTCATCAAGAATCATCCTTGAGATACTTAACCCGATACCATAAATATATGTTAATCCAATCTCAATACGTTTACGCTTGGGCAAGTCTACACCAGAAATTCTAGCCAAAGTTCATCCTCCTCTATCCCTGCCTCTGTTTATGCCGTTTATTCTGGCAAATTACTCTTATCACACCTTTTCTTTTCACAACCTTACATTTTGTACACATTTTTTTGACAGATGCCCTGACTTTCATCACAGTTCCTTTATAATATATAAATAATTTATTTAGATCTGTATGTTATTCTACCACGGGTTAGATCATAAGGTGAAAGTTCAACAGTTACTGTATCTCCTGGCAATATTTTAATAAAATGCATTCGCATTTTCCCGGATATATGTGCCAATACAACATGTTTATTTTCCAATTCCACCTTAAACATAGCATTAGGCAAGGTTTCTAAAACCGTACCCTGAACTTTTATTGCTTCCTCCTTTGCCATTCCCTCCCCCATATAAACATATTATTATTAAATTTTACTATTATAGCAAGTCACACAACCTAATATTTAAAATATACTATTACCAATTATCCTAAATAATATATTTTTTCAAACTATAAAGCATTTTTATAAAAAAATTATTATCAGATATACATATACAACAATTTTTATTATATAACTATTTTCCTGATCTTGATTTCACACTACTTTTTTTTAAAAACCCTTCATAGTTACGGCTAATAATGTGCGATTCAAGCTGTCCGACAGCATCAATTGCAACTCCTACTACAATTAATAAAGCTGTACCACCAAAATAAAACGGGACATTAAATTTAGCTATAAGAATAGAAGGTAGAACACAAATTATCGAAACATAAACAGCTCCACCTAAAGTTATTCTTGTTAAAACCTTATCTATATAATCAGCTGTTGGTTTGCCTGGTCTAATTCCTGGGATATATCCCCCATGCTTTTTCATATTATCTGCAACATCATCGGGCTTAAAAGTAACTGCCGTATAAAAAAAACAGAAAAAGAATATTAACGCAACATATAATGTTTCATATAAAATATTTCCAGGCATAAGCATCTGACTCATATCCTGAATAAAAGGAATTGCTATAAAACTTGCTGCAGTTGCAGGAAACATAATTATAGATGATGCAAATATAGGAGGAATAACACCTGAAGTATTAATTTTAAGTGGCAGATGTGTACTTTGCCCCCCATACATTTTTCTTCCAACAACCCGCTTAGGATATTGTACAGGAATTCTTCGTTGAGCCGTTTCCATAAATATAATAACACCTACAACAAAAACCATAAAAACCATAAGAAGCAAAACAACAAAAATACTCATCTCACCAGAAACTGATAACCTGAAAGTATTTATTATAGCGGATGGCATTCTTGCAATAATTCCTGCAAATATAATTAAAGAGATACCATTACTTATACCTCGCTCTGTTATCTGTTCACCAAGCCACATAATAAATGATGTACCAGCTGTCAAAGTAAGAACAGTCATCAACCTGAAAGCCCACCCAGGATTAATAACAGCTCCCATCTGTTCTAAACCAAAACTTATTCCAAAGCCCTGAATAATACTTAAAAAAACTGTTCCATAGCGAGTATACTGGGTTATTTTTTTCCGCCCCTGCTCACCTTCTTTAGACAACTGTTCAAGATGAGGAACAGCTACTGTGAGTAATTGCAATATAATAGAGGCACTAATATAAGGCATAATTCCAAGAGCAAAAACAGACAGCCTTTCAAGTGCTCCACCTGAAAACATATTAAAAAAACCTAATATTCCACCTTTGTTTGCAGCAAAAATATCCGCAAGAGCCACACTGTTTATACCCGGCGTTGGAACATGAACTCCTATTCTGTAAACTGCTAATAAAGCAAATGTATACAGTAATTTTTTTTTTAATTCAGGAATTTTAAATAAATTCTGGTAGCCATTTCCAATCATTATTAAATAACCTCAATAACTCCACCAACTGATTCAATTTTTAATTTAGCTGCTTTACTAATCTTATTAATTTTCAAAGTTAAAGGCTTTGATATCTCACCTGTTGAAAGTAACTTTATAATATCAAAACTACCTTTAACCAAACCTTCTTTTCTAAGAAGAATCTCATCTACCTCAATTCCACTTTCAAACCTGTTAAGATCACTAATATTAATCAAAGCAACTTTCTTTTTGAAAATATTTGTAAAACCTCTTTTAGGTAAACGCCTGTGTATAGGCATTTGACCACCTTCAAAACCAGGCCTTACTCCACCACCTGATCTGGAGTTTTGACCATTTGAACCCCTGCATGATGTTTTACCATGACCAGATCCTACACCTCTACCTACTCTTTTTCTGGCTTTAGTTGACCCTTTTGCAGGAGATAATTCACTTAATTTAAGCATTAATTTCCTCCACAGATAACAAATGACTTACTTTTTTAATCATTCCACGTATAGCAGGTGAATCCTTAAATTGATTACTCCTGTTCAACTTAGTCAAACCAAGGCTGGTAACAACTTTTCTATGTTTAGCAGGTCTTCCAATTATACTTCTTACAAGAGTTACTTTTAAACTTTCTGCCATTTGATATAACCCCTCGTTATAAATCTTCTATATTAATGCCACGTCTTGCAGCAACCTGCGCCCTGCTCTGCAAACTTGCCAAACCCTCAATAGTAGCCTTAACAACATTATGCGGATTATGTGAGCCCATACACTTGGTAAGAATATTTTGAACACCTACAACTTCCAAAACTGCTCTTACTGCCCCGCCTGCTATAAGTCCTGTACCTTTTGATGCAGGTTTCAAGAGTATCCGGCCTGCTCCAAATCTACCTATAACCTGATATGGCACTGTCCCATCAACCAATGCGACATCAACCATGGTTTTTCTTGCTTTTTCAACACCTTTTCTTATAGCTTCAGGAACTTCCCCTGCTTTACCTAAGCCATATCCAACTTTTCCCTTACCATCTCCTACAACAACAATAGCACTAAAACTAAATCGTCTACCACCTTTAACCACTTTTGCTACACGATTAATGCTAACTACTTTATCAATAAATTGATTATCAGTTTTATCTTGCTTTCCTTGCTTATACAAGTATCAACCCCCGTAACTGCACAATTTTAAAAATTCAGGCCTTCTTTCCTGGCTCCATCAGATACAGCCTTAATTCTACCATGATACAAAAAACCATTACGATCAAAAACTATCTTTTTTACACCTTTTTCCTGAGCTCTTTGAGCTACAACAGTTCCGATAAAATAAGCTACATCTTTTTTATCTTTGAATTCTTTTCCTGCTAATAACTCTTTTTCATAACTCGAAGCAGCTACTATAGTTTCCCCAGCTATATCATCTATTATTTGAGCTGAAACATGCTTGGAACTTCTAAATACAGAAAGCCTTGGTCTCTCTGTTGTTCCTTTCAATGTTTTCTTTATACTTTTTTTTCTTTTAAGTCTGCTTAATTTTTTTCTTTTTTGAGCATCCATTATTTTCTCTTCTTAAATAAATTATGCACTAACTATAAAGTAATATTTCCAACAGATTTCCACATAATTAATTACATATAATTTAAAATTCAGATCAAGCTTTATAAATATTACTTTGTTCCTGTTTTTCCAGCCTTTCGCTGAATATGTTCTTCAAGATATTTAATACCTTTACCTTTATAAGGTTCAGGAGGCCTTAACTTTCGTATAGCTGCTGCCACAAGCCCTAACTTTTGCTTGTCTATTCCCATCAATTTAAGATTAACCCTGTCTATATCTGCTGATATTCCTTCTGGCAGAGGAAATTCTACAGGATGAGAATAACCTAAATTAAAAACAATAGTTTTCCCTTTAAGCTCTGCTCTATAGCCAATACCATTAATAACTAAAGACCGCTCAAAACCTTTTTCAGTACCTATGACCATATTATTAATTAAAGCTCTGGTCATTCCCTGAAAAGCTCTGTTCTTTTTTGTATTTATTACAGGGGATACTATAATCTTTCTATCTACAATTTTTACATCTATAAGAGGATGTATTGTACTGCTCAGTGATCCCTTAATACCCTTAACTGTTATATTCCCATTTCCAAGAGTTACATCAGTCTTTTCAGAAATCGCTATTGGTTTTTTTCCTATCCGGGACATTGATTGCTCCTCATTGTGCTACCATACATTACAAAGGACTTCACCACCAACATTATTTTTTCTAGCAGTTTTGTCAGTCATAACACCTTTTGAGGTTGATAATATTGCTATACCCAAACCATTTAAAACAGGTGTAATCCCAACTTTTTTCACATATTTGCGCCTGCTGCATTTACTTACACGCTCAATACCATAAATCACATGCCTGTTTTTTTCAGTATACTTTAAATATATTTTTAACAAGCCCTGTTTACTATCCTGCATTAATTTAAAATCTTTTATATAACCTTCTTTTTTTAATATTTTGGCAATTTCACTTTTTATTTTAGAAAGCGGTATAACCACTGCATCATGTTTAGCAATACCAGCATTATTAAGCCTGGTCAGCATATCTGCTATTGGATCTATAATAGCCATTGTTTTCTCCGAATCTAATGGTTCGTATCTTATCACTCTTACTTACTACTTACTACCAACTTACCAACTTGATTTTACAACTCCAGGCAACATTCCCTGAGATGCAAGATTTCTAAAACAAATCCTGCAAATTCCAAATTTACGCATAAACCCTCTGGGTCTGCCACACATATTACACCTATTATAATTCCGAACCTGAAATTTTGCTTCCCGTTTTGCCTTTGCTATAAGAGCACTTTTAGCCAACTTCCTCTCTCCTTTTCATAGAATATTATAAGCATAATGAAATAAAGTTTTTCTTATAAAGACTAATTCCTAAAAGGCATTCCTAACAACTTTAATAATGCTTTACCTTCTTCATCAACTTTAGCCGTTGTAACTATTGTTATATTCATACCTTTAATTTTATCAATAGCATCATAGTCAACTTCAGGAAATATTATTTGTTCCTTAATTCCTAAACTGTAATTACCATGACCATCCATTGATTTTCCTGAAATACCCTTAAAGTCCCTAACTCTTGGAAGTGCTATATTTACAAGTTTATTAAAAAAGTCATTCATCTTTTTCCCGCGCAATGTAACCTTGCAACCTATAGGCATTCCTTCTCTTAATTTAAAAGCAGCTATAGATTTTTTTGCTCTTCGGATAATTGGCTTTTGTCCTGTAATAGCTCCCATTTCAGCTGATGCTGAATCAAGTATTTTTATATTATGTATTGCTTCTCCAAGACCCATATTAACTACAATTTTATCTAACCTTGGAATTTGCATTATATTTTTATAATTAAAAAGTTCTTTTAGCTTGGGAATTACTTCAGTTTCATATTTTTTTTTAAAATCAGACATCTTAATACCTCCGAGACTATGATTTTACGAATCAATAAAATCATTACATTTCCTGCACACACGAACTTTTTTGTTATCATCCTGATATTGAAATTTAATCCTAACAGGAGCAAAGCATTTAGAACACATAAGCATAACATTTGACCAATGAACAGGCGCTTCTTTATCAACTATTCCACCTGCACTTTTATCTGTAGGTTTCTCATGCTTTTTAACTTTGTTTATATTTTCAATAAGAATCCGGTTTTTCTTATGGTATATTTTTAAAACTTTACCAATTTTCCCTTTTTCTTTACCTGAAATTACTTTTACTTTATCATCTTTTTTTAATCTACATTTTGCTTTATTCATATAATGCATTTCCCACAGCAAATGTTTATAAAACCTCTGGTGCTAATGAAATTATTTTAACAAATTTCTTAGCTCTAAGCTCTCTTGCCACAGGTCCTAAAATACGGGTTCCAACCGGTTCCATCTGAGCATTTAAAAGAACTGCCGAATTATCATCAAACCTTATATAAGAGCCATCTGTACGTCTGATCTCTTTTTTGGTTCGAACAACAACAGCCTTCATCACATCACCCTTTTTTACTTTAGCATTTGGAATGGCTTCTTTAACAGATATTACAATAATATCACCAACACTTGCATATCTTCTTTTAGAACCACCTAACACTTTGATACAATAAACCTGCTTTGCACCAGAATTATCAGCGACTGTCAATCTTGTCTCTGTCTGAATCATTTTTTATTTCCTCACATATCAAACAGCTTTTTCCATTACCTGTAAAACTAACCAGCGTTTAGTTTTACTCAACGGCCTTACTTCTGTAATAAGAACCTTATCACCAATCTTACACTCATTTTTATCATCATGAGCTGCAAATTTATTTCTTCTTTTTATATACTTTTTGTACAATTGATGTTTAACAAGTTTTTCAACCTGTACAACAACTGTTTTATTCATCTTGTCACTTACTACAATACCAGCTAACTGTCTTTTTAATTTAGTTTTTTCCATAAGAACAAACATTCACATTATTGTGTTTTATTTTCATTCAAAATTGTTTTTAATTTCGCTATCTCCCGTTTAACAACCTGAAGTTTTTTAGGATTTTCAAGCTGTCCTATTTCATGCTGGAAACGCAAATTAAAAAGAGTTTCTTTTTTATATAAAATTTTCTTCCCTATTTCATCATGACTTAGCTTCCTGTACTCACTTATTTTATTCACTTAATATTCCCCTATTTCTACAAACTTTGTTTTTAAAGGAAGTTTATGAGATGCGAGCCTGAAAGCTTCTTTTGCCAAATCAAGAGGAACACCTTCCATTTCATATAAGATACGGCCAGGTCGAATAACTGCACACCAACCCTCTGTAGGTCCTTTACCTTTACCCATTCGTACTTCAGCAGGTTTTTTAGTAAAAGGTTTATCAGGGAAAATCCGTATCCACAATTTTCCGCCTCTTTTTACACGCCGTGTCATTGCAATACGCGCAGCTTCTATCTGTTTAGATGTAATTACTCCGCACTCTGTAGCCTGCAACCCAAACTCCCCAAAGCTCAAATCACAACCACGATGCGCCATCCCTTTCATACGGCCCCTCTGCCGCTTTCTATATTTTACCTTTTTGGGACTTAGCATGCCTTTTTCTCCTAATAACTCAACTTAGAAACAAATCCATAAATTGACAACATTTATTTCATTAAACAAACTAAACTGACCTTCAACAAGCTATTAATTTACCCAAATTCCTGCCTCAAACTTGAAAAAATCTTATGTAAAACCTGTTGAACAAAATAAAAGTACAATTTACTTAAGTTCTACCTTCTTATTCAGCCAAACCATAACTATCCTTTTTAAGGATTTCACCCTTAAAAATAAACACTTTAATACCTATAATACCATAAGTTGACGGTGCCTCTGAAAAGCCATAATCTATATCTGCCCTGAGAGTATGCAAAGGAACTCTTCCCTCTCTATACCATTCAGTACGTGCCATCTCGGCTCCTCCTAAACGTCCTGCACAGATAATCTTTATTCCCTGGGCTCCGAATCTCATTGCAGAAGTAACTGAACGTTTCATAGCCCTTCTAAAGGCAACTCTTCTTAAAAGCTGATTTGCAATGTTTTCTGCTACCAGTTGAGCATCAACTTCAGGCTTTCGCACTTCCTGGATATCAATAAAAACATCATTTGAAATAATTGCTTTAATTTCTTTTTTCAATTTTTCAATTTCAGAACCTTTTTTACCAATTAAAATTCCTGGCCTGGCAGCAAAAATTCTAAGTCTTACACGTTTTGAAGAGCGCTCAATTTCTATTTTAGAAATACCTGCCCGATAGACTCTTTTTTTTATAAATTTACGTATATTAAAATCTTCTAATATAAACTCTGAATACTTTTTCCCTGCATACCACTTTGATTCCCACGTTTTTACTATACCCAATCTCAATCCAATCGGATTTACTTTTTGGCCCAAAACATGACCCTCCCCCTCATTAAACTATTTCTCTGCAACAACAACAGTTATATGACTCGTTCTTTTTAATATCCGAGTACCTCTTCCACGTGCTCTTGCTCTAAACCGCTTAAGAGTTGGCCCCACATCTGCATATATATTTTTCACATACAAATTATCAACATCCAATTCATTATTCTGTTCGGCATTAGCAATGGCTGACATTAATACTTTTTTTAATAATCCAGCTGCTTTTTGAGGCATAAATTTTAGCTGGTTTAAACCAGCTTCAGCATTTTTACCTTTAACAGCTCCTATTATTTTTCTAACCTTCTGTGGAGAAATGCGCACATACCTTGCTACAGCTTTTACCTCCATCATAATATTTCCTTATTTTAATAATATATTACTTTTTTACTCGACTTTTTCTGTCACCTGCATGACCATAAAAAGTTCTCGTAGGTGAAAATTCACCTAGTTTATGCCCAACCATATTTTCCGAAATAAAAACAGGAATAAATTTTCTACCATTATGCACGGCCAAAGTAACCCCAACCATATCTGGAATTATAGTGGAACTCCTTGACCAGGTCTTTAGCACTTTTGTACTTCTCGTTTGTTGAGCTTCAACTACTTTCTTTACCAACTTAGGCTCTACAAAAGGTCCTTTTTTTAGCGAGCGTGGCATAGCATATCCTCTCCTAAATCAACCAATAGCCTTTTTTAAATAATTTTCAACCACACAACAAGTAACCAATCTATTTTCTACCGCTTAGTTAAAAACATTATTTAAAATTACTATATAAAATTTTTCACAAACTTCTTAATTTTCTATCACTTCTTTCTTCTTTTAACTATATATAAATTTGTACTTTTATTTCGCCTGGTTTTATATCCTTTTGTAGGTACTCCCCAAGGCGTACATGGATGCCGCCCTCCGGAAGAACGCCCTTCTCCACCACCCATAGGATGATCAACAGGATTCATAGCAACTCCTCGAACCTTTGGACGTTTTCCAAGCCATCGTTTTCTGCCTGCTTTACCCAAAGATAAATTTTCATGCCCTGAATTACCTATCTGTCCTATAGTTGCCCTGCATTTTAAAAGAACTTTTCTTATTTCTCCTGATGGAAGTTTTAATAATGCATAAGGTGCTTCTTTTGCCATTAATTGAGCATAAGAACCAGCACTTCTCACTATTTGACCGCCTTTTCCTATTTTAAGCTCAACATTATGAATCTGAGTACCAAGTGGAATATTAACCAATGGCAAAGCATTACCTGGTTTTATATCTGCATCAGGTCCTGCCACTACCATATCACCAGCATTCAATTTTAATGGTGCTATTATATACCTTTTTTCTCCATCAACATAATGAAGCAATGCAATTCTTGCACTTCTATTAGGATCATATTCTATTGAAGCTACTTTTGCAGGAATGCCATCTTTATTATTTCTTTTAAAATCAATAATTCGATAATGTCTTCTATGCCCACCACCTCTATGCCTGCAAGTTATTCTTCCATTTGCATTTCTTCCCCCAGTTTTCTTAATAGTCCTAAGAAGACTTTTCTCAGGGGTAGTTTTAGTTATCTCTTCAAATGTTGAATATTCCTGAAACCGACGACCCGGAGATGTTGGTTTTACTCTATTTACAGCCATTTTTCACTCCTGAACCTATACACCTTCAAAAAAATCGACCCTCTCACCTGCCTTTAACGTAACAATAGCTTTCTTCCAATCTTTCCGTTTACCTGTAATTTTGCCACGCCGCTTTATTTTACCTTTAACATTAATAGTACGAACTCCAACTACATTAACATTAAATTTCTTTTCTATAGAATCACCAATTTCCAAACGATTTGCACGTTTATCTACCTCAAAAGACAACTGGTTATATTCTTCTTTCTGAATATTTGTTTTTTCAGTCAATATAGGTCTTTTTATTAAATCATAATCTTTCATATGTCTTAGAACCTCCCTTCAATTCTACTTATTGCTTTTTCCAGGAGTATTAAGTTATGATACTTTAAAATATCATAAACATTTAATCCTTCACTTTTTAAAACTTTAACTCCAGGAAGATTTCTAACTGAAAGAATTAAATTAGTATTTTCTTCATCAATAATAATAAGTGTTTTTTGTACATCAATATTTTTAAAAACAGCTACCATGTTCTTAGTTTTATGATCATCTAAATCAATAGAATTCAAAACAATCAGTTGATTTCCCTGAAGTTTACTTGATAAAGCCATTTTTAAAGCTAACTTTTTTTTCTTTTTATTAACGCTAAAGCAATAATCTTTAGGTGATGGTCCAAAAACAACGCCACCTCCACGCAACAAAGGCGATTTAATATTTCCCCTTCGCGCCCTGCCTGTTCCTTTTTGACGAAACAACTTCCTTTGACTACCCCTAATATCAGATCGTCCCTTAACTGAAACTGTCCCTGCTCTTTTTGACTGAAGCTGCATTTTTACAACTTCATGAACAACGTCTGGCTTCACTTCAACATTGAAAATACTGTCAGCAAGTTCAACTTGTGAAACATTTTCTCCCTTTGTGTTCTGAACACTTACGACAGCCATATCATCCCTCTTAAATACAACATTAACTATAGAACCATCACATAAATAATTTCACTGCGTTATCGGTCGGAGATATACGATTAGTATTATCTCCTCTCTTTTGCCTTGTGCCAATTTTTAAAATCGGATAATTATGTGACAATCTATAAATATTAATTTTATCTATATATTATTCCAAAAACTTTCTTTTTTTTATCTCAAGCAAACCCGTTTTAGATCCAGGTACAGATCCTTTTAACAATATCAGATTATCTTTCTCTCTAATATCAACTATTTGCAAGTTCCTGACAGTTTGACGGGTATTACCATAATGACCAGGCATTTTCTTGCCTTTTATAACTTTTGCAGGCCATGCACTACACCCTATAGACCCAGGTACACGATGGCTATGACTTCCATGCGTTTTGCCTCCTCCATGAAAACCATGTCGTTTAATAACTCCTGCAAAGCCACGACCTTTAATGATACCTGAAACATCAACTAACTGACCTATCTTAAACATCTCAGTGTTAATTGTCTGACCTACTTCATATTTATCAGGATCATCAACACCAAATTCTCTTAAATATCTATAACAAATTCCACCACTTTTTTTAAAATGACCGACCATAGGCTTGTTGACTTTTACAACCTTCTTCTCTTCAAAACCAATCTGAAGAGCATTGTAACCATCTTTCTGTAGAGTTTTCTTCTGAACCACAATACATGAACCTGCTTTAACTATAGTAACAGGGACATAATCACCATCAGGGGAAAACACACATGTCATCCCAATCTTTTTACCTATAATTCCTCTACACATAATTATATTACCCCTAATCTACAACTTAATGTCTACATCAACGCCTGGCGACAAGTCCAGCCTCATTAGAGCATCTACTGTTTGCTGAGTAGGTTCTAATATATCTAAAAGACGCTTATGAGTTCTTATTTCAAACTGCTCCCTTGATTTTTTATCAACATGAGGCGACCTTAAAACACAATATTTATTAGTGTTTGTAGGCAATGGTATTGGACCCAACACTTTCGCACCTGTCTTTTTTGCTGTCTTTACTATATCAAGGGCAGACTGATCAAGTAATTTATGATCATATGCTCTTAGTCGTATTCTTATTTTAGAATTCATTATCATAACAAAAAGTACCCATCATTATTCAATTATTTCACTGACAACTCCGGCACCAACAGTACGGCCACCTTCACGAACTGCAAATCTTAACTCTTTTTCCATTGCAATCGGCATTATCAGTTCACCTGTTATTGTTACATTATCTCCCGGCATTACCATCTCCACTCCTTCAGGTAATGTCAAAATACCGGTTACATCTGTTGTTCTAAAATAAAACTGAGGCCTGTAACCATTAAAAAAAGGAGTATGTCTGCCACCTTCCTCTTTACTCAATATATATACTTCTGCTTTAAACTTTGTATGTGGCTTTATTGAACCAGGCTTAGCTACAACCTGACCACGCTCAACATCCTCTCGCTTGGTTCCACGAAGAAGCAATCCAACATTATCACCAGCTCGTCCTTCATCCAACAATTTTCTAAACATTTCAACACCGGTACATACTGTCTTGGTAGTCTCTCTCATACCAACCATTTCTACTTCTTCACCTACACGGACAATACCTCTTTCCACACGACCAGTAACAACAGTACCACGACCGGATATACTAAATACATCTTCAACAGGCATAAGAAATGGTTTTTCTATATCACGCTCTGGCTCAGGAATATATTCATC
>DAOWNP010000252.1 GCA_030642545.1 Desulfobacteraceae bacterium
GAGAAGAGATAATTGCAAAATACAAAACCGAAATTGATGTACTGGCAAAAGAGCTTATATGGTCTGTAAATTACCAGCACAGCCAGGGGGTGGGATTAAATTTTTTTACAGATTCAGTTACAGGCACCTATGAAACCGACTCAAGCGGGCTTCTGTCAACTCTTGATTTTGGAGATAAAATAGACTACTCAAAAGATTTTAAAATGTGGATAAAAAACTCTTCACATGTCCCTTCAATCTATACTGTTGAAATAGATATGACCGAATCTGTTGCAAATCCTCTCTTTGGCAGTACAGGTACAGATACAGATGCAGATGCAACATATAACATAAGCATAGCACAATCAGGAATAGTTGGTACAAATGATATAGATTTTAACTGGACAAGTTCAACCGGAGAATCTGGTACTGCTGCCATGGCAGCTGCAGCAAATATTGTAATTGTAGATGGTATATTATTAACTTTTAGTATTTCAGATCAGCTTATAGAGGGGAACACCTTAAGTGTAAATACCACTGGAGCAGGAGTACCAGCACCAGCACCAGCTCCTCTTGATTTTACAGCATCAGGAACTGCAAACAGTGTATTTGATACATATAAATTTGAAACTGTTACAGGTGGTACAATAGGAACCGATAACATTGAAATAAAATGGACAAACATGGCTGCCTCAGATATATTTGTTCTAAATAGTACAGTGACTGATCCAGTAAATATTGATGTAGATGGAATGACTCTTACATTCAATAGTGGCGGAATATTGACAACCAATGAAGGTTTTAATATTTCAACAGATACAAATGGGAATCCAGCAACAAAGCTTTCATCAAACTGGCACTTTACAACAGACTCTTTTGTCAGTGCTTTTAATACAGCAGCTATAACAGCAGGAGGAGGAGTTACAGCATCTGTTGCAAACAATACTGTAACATTTACCCCTGACAGCAATGCTTATAGCTTTGCCTTTGCAGATGACGGTTCAACTGGCTTTGAAGATTCAGGTCTTACAGCAGCATTAGGAATAAATACGTTTTTTACAGGCAGCAATGCTATGACAATAGATGTAAACAGTATAATATCTGAAAGCAGATATATAACAGGAGCTCAAATTGATGCTGCAACAGGAGACTTTGGGGTGGGTGATAATTCAAATGCCATAGAAATCATGGATCTGCAGTACAAAGAAATTAATTTTTCAAGCTGGACATTTAAAAGAGGAGACGATCCTTTTTCCAAATCTATGGCTACTACATCCGAAGGTTTTTATAATACTATAGTAACCTCTTTGGGAATAACTTCTATGAGTACTAAAAGATCTGTTGAGTTTAACGAATCTCTTTTAAACAGAATGACTGAACAAAGAGATGCTCTTTCAGCTGTTTCTTTAGATGAAGAGATGATTAACATGATGAAATATCAACATGCTTTTACAGTTGCATCTAAATTGCTTTCTGTTGTAGATGAAATGATGAATACCATTATAGCTACAAGATAACAGGCTGAAGTAACGATAGATTTGTAAATATTTTATGGGAAAAAAGGTTATAATATGCGAGTTCCAAATAAAACCTTGTATGAGCTAAACAATATTCATTTAAAGAATGTATTTGAAAAATTCAGCAATGCAAATAGAATTGTTTCATCAGGCAAAAAAATAAACTGTTTGGCAGATGATCCTGTTGGAATGGTTCAGGTTCTTGATTTAAATTCTAAAATAGCAAGCCTATATCAGTTAGAACGTAATATATCAACAGGTAAAACATGGCTAAGTGCAGGTGAAACAGCTTTAAACAGTGTAAAAGAGCTTATATCAGATACAAAAGTACTCTCAATAAATATGAGAAATGATATAAACAATCCCACTGACAGAAATAATGCTGCAGTTCTTGTAGCTGAAATGCTTGCTGAAATCAAAAATCTGGCAAATACAGAAACAAACGGGCATTATATTTTTTCTGGTACAAAAACAGACACAATCCCATTTGTATTTGATGATGACACAAATCCGTCTTTTGCAGCTTATTTTGGAAATACAGATGAGTTTGCTGTAAAAACAGGTAAAAAAACCGAAATTTCTGTGGGTCATGATGGAAACACTGTATTTAATGATAATATTTTAACTGTCAACACGACTAACAACAAAATAGATTTTATAGAAAACAGAGTCGGTGGTAATATAATAACTTTAGATGCTACAATTTCCAGTACAAACTACAGACCTGCTGATTTGGCTCAAGCCATAGGGGCTGCCATGTCAACAGCATCTGAAGCTGCTTCTCCAGGTGCTGGAATAAATTATAGTGTGGCCTATGATGAAAATACTCAGACTTTTTCTATTGCAGATGATAATACAGTGACTTTAACTGGTTTACAATTATTATGGAACAGCGGAGATAATAAAGCACAAAGCATAGGAGCAGACATAGGTTTTACCACTGCCGATAATACAGGTGGCGGCATTGGCGGTGCCAGTTATCAAAGCTCACCAGGTGTTGTATGGGGGCTTTTTAAAACACTTATTGACTTCAGAGACTATCTTCAGGCAAATGATGTTGATGGAATAGATAGGACAATGACAAGATTAGATACTCATTTTGAACACATTATAACTGAAATCTCATCCATAGGAGTAAAAGGAGTTAGAGTTGATATACAAACCAGTATAATCGAAGATCTTAATTTAAGCTATGAAAAAAACAGAGATAATATAGAAAATGCAGATTTTATTAAAGCTATTTCAGATTTAACTGCATATGAAACAGCTTATCAGGCAACATTATCATCAGCTGCAAAAGTAATGAAGCTTAGCCTTGTTGATTATCTTTAATATTTATATGATTAAAAGATAAGGAGTAAACGATGAATGCATATAAACAAATAAAAACGAACTTTTTTAACGTCTTGCTTTGGTGGGTTATGGGTATTGTAATCATTAGTGTTATGCTTATTTCTCCGGTCAATGCTGGATTGATAACTACTTCTGATATTGCCTTAGCCAAACGTATTATTAGAGAAAATACCAGATCAATACCAGGTTTTGGAATAGGTTCGCGAGTAGAAATCAGCTCTGGAAAATTCAGTTCCTCTGATGCATTGGTACTCTATATGTTGAAGTTTCACCAACAAACAAAAGTATGTCCTCCAATAGCTATGGTAGCTGAAGCACTAAAAAAATTAAACGATTCAAAAGTTCACAGGAAGGCTGTTGCAATTTTTTGGAAAGAATATAGTACTTCTTCAGACATAAATAACAGGTTGCTAAGCTCAAATTTCCTAAAAAACAATTTTGAGTGGTATATTTTTACAAAACAAGCAGAACGGTTAAAAATCAGCAACAGAAGGCTTAAAGGCTTTATTGGTTCTGATGTGGCATGGCGGAGTGCTATGGATGCTCAACGGAAGTTTTGGCAGAAATCAAGAACAAGGAAAGATGAATTTATTCTTAATCGTGATTCCTATAGAGTTATTTTAAATGCACAGGCTGCTGTTGCTGCTGCCGAACGTGCTGCAGTTAGTGGATATTAGTCAGTAAAAAAATATTCATAAAGAAAATATAATTGACTGTACATAGTTATGTTCTGATATAGCTTTGTTTGAAAACTAATCTGATATTTTTTTTACAGGATTAAACCTAACTTGAGAGTCTAAAGTGCTTTTAAGTTATTGATATTATAGGTGTTGGTTTATTTTTGCCGTCATGCCGGATCTTTGTCCGGCATGACGGCAAAAACTTTGGACTCTCAAGAACCTAATGAATGTGGACGAAATAACTTCCTCAACTATGCATTATAGCTTCAGATCAGATTTATGCACCTACTTGTAGATTTTAAAATTTCTATTCCGTAATAGCTTTTTTGACTTCCTTATATTTGCAAAGCTTTCTGAGTATTTGTCTAATGTCCTTTTAAGTTTATCATAAATAATTTTTTGTCTATTTTTTGGGATCCAAAAAATATGGTATTTACACTCCCATGTTGTATGTGTTAGTATCTTTTTTTGGGTTTAGTCATAGAACATGCACTATTATTTTACCCCCCCCCTAAAAAGAAGTATTTTTACATACGTAACATATATTGGGGCATTCTAACATAGCGTAGCTGCTGGTTTAGCTTTGTAACTAATTTTAGTATTTTAAAAAAAAA
>DAOWNP010000134.1 GCA_030642545.1 Desulfobacteraceae bacterium
AAAGAGCTTAACCTTATAATTAAAGCAGATGTGCATGGGTCAATTGAAGCTATTTCAGACTCTTTGACAAAACTTTCAGGAGATGAAGTTAAAATAAATGTTGTTCATTCAGCAACAGGAACTATTAGTGAATCAGATGTTTCTCTTGCTTCAGTGTCTAATGCTATTATTATAGGTTTTAACGTCAGACCTGGACTTAAGGTTCGTTATTTTGCCGAAGAAGAAAATGTTGATATGCGTTTTTATGATATCATTTATAATGTTATAAAAGATATTAAAGATGCTATGGTTGGTATAATGGATTCAACATATAAAGAGCGTAATTTAGGCCAGGCTGAGGTTAGAGAAGTTTTTGTTATTCCGAAAAAAGGCAGTATAGCTGGATCTTATGTTTTAGACGGTAAAATTGAGCGTGGACAAATGGCTCGTTTAGTAAGAGATGGTGTAGTTATAACTGAAGGTAAGATCTCTTCTTTAAGACGTTTTAAGGATGATGTTAAAGATGTTTCTACCGGGTATGAGTGTGGAATAGGCCTGGAGTATTTTAATGACATTAAAGTAAAAGATATTATTGAGTGTTATTATATTGAGGAGATAAAACCTAAAATGGACTAAATTTCAGGAATGATTTTTATGATGCATAAAGTTCCTAAGTATGCGATCATAATTAATTTTTTAATAAAGCTATCCTGTAAAAAGTTATGTTTATTTTTACAGGATAATTTTATATGAAAATGATGAATTATGAATGGTAAATTATGAATTAAGGCATTCTACTAATTTATAATTTACTAGTAAGCGTTATTTCATTTTCATGTTTCGTTGTGCCCGATAGGGCATGGGTGTTATATGGTAATATGTTTAAACAAAAGTTTTTGAGATTAATTTTATTTTGCTCTGAAGCTAAAGAGGAGGTACTTAAAATCAATGAAACCTTTTGCACGTGCTGATGAGTAGGTGGGCAAATTCAGAAGACAGTATCGGATATTTTATTAAAAAATATAAAAGATCCCAGATTAGAGAATACAATAATTTCATCTGTTAAAATGACCAGTGATTTAAAGATTGCTTATATTTATTATGTTGTACATGGAGGAAATAAAAACAGTATAATAAATGCTGAAAAAGGATTTATTAGTGCTTTGGGATATATTAAAAAAACTATATCAAGGCAGCTGGGTTTGCGTTATATGCCAGATCTGAAATTTTATTATGATGGATCTTTTGATTATGGATCTAAAATAGATTCACTTATTCAAAAGATAAAAGAAGAAGAAAAATAGATATTTTTTTAAAGTATTATGCTGATTAATTTTTGTTAGGGTCTTTTGTGGTATGGATGGAATATTAATTATAGATAAGCCTGAAAAAATTACATCAGCAGGTGTTGTCTCCCGTCTTAAAAAAATATTGGATATAAAAAAAATAGGTCATGCAGGAACACTTGATCCTATAGCTACAGGTGTTTTGGTTTGTTGTATAAATCGTGGTACTAAACTTGCCAGGTTTTTTTTAACTGGAAATAAAAAATATGAAGCTGAATTGAAATTAGGTGTAGAAACAGATACACAGGATATAACAGGAACTGTGACATCAAGATCTGATTTTACTTCGTTTTCTCATGAAAAAATAAAATCGGTTTTTGAAAAATTTAAGGGACATATTAAACAAATACCACCTGCTTATTCAGCTTTAAAGCACAATGGTATCCCATTGTATAAATTTGCGAGAAAAGGGGAGTTTATACAAAAACCTCCAAGAGATGTTTGTATTTCAAGACTTTGTATAACAAATGTTGATTTACCTAAGATAAGTTTTGAAGTTGATTGTTCATCAGGAACGTATATTAGAACAATTTGCTTTGATATTGGCAGGGAATTGGGTTGTGGAGGTCATTTGGTAAAATTAAAACGAACTCAAAGCTGTGGTTTTTCTATTAATAAAGCAATAAGTCTTGACCAGGTAAAAAAAATGTCTTTGCAAGGTAGAGTGCAGGATAAAATTATTAGTATGTCAGATGCGTTACCATATATGGATAAATATATTGCAAGTAATGCTTTGACTGAAAAAATCAGGCATGGTATGATTTTGACAAAACATGACGGAATTATTTCTTCTTATAAAACAGAAGGTTTTATAAAGATTTTAAATAAAGAAAAAAACTTAATTGCGATTGTGCATGATGATGAAAAACTGGGAATATTTAAATATTATGGTGTTTTTCATTATTAATGAATCATATGATTTCTACTATTGATTTCATATTTGCAAATTAATTATCAATAAAAACATGGAGGCTTTTAAAGTGGTTTTGACAGTAGATAGCAAACGTGAGATGATAGATAAATTTAAAATACATGACTCAGACACAGGATCACCAGAGGTTCAAATTGCTATTTTAACGCATAGAATCTCTTATCTTACAGAACATGTTAAGATTCATAAAAAAGATCACCATTCAAGAAGAGGGTTGCTTGTTATGGTAGGAAAACGTCGTCGTTTATTAAATTATATTAAAAATAATTATATTAAACGCTATAGAGTTCTTATTGAAAATCTTGGATTACGACGATAAAGAAGTGTTGTTTTGCGGTAGAAACTGGGGTGGTTTAACAGGAGATAAGAATGGAATATTCGTTAAAGGCAGAACTTGGAGGAAAAACCTTAAGTATTCAGACAGGAAAATTAGCTAAGCAGGCGTCTGGATCTGTAGTGGTTCAATATGGAGAAACAATAGTACTTGTTACTGTTGTTTCAGCGGCAAAGGCAAAATCTATTGATTTCCTTCCACTTTCTGTAGAATATATGGAAAAAATTTATGCAGCAGGTCGAATTCCTGGAAATTATTTTCGGCGTGAAATTGGAAGGCCTAGTGAAAAAGAGACTTTGACAGCACGATTGATTGATCGTCCTATTCGACCGCTGTTTCCTGAAGGTTATAATTTTGAAACCCAGATAATAGCGACTGTGTTATCAACAGATAAAAAAGATGATCCTGATGTTATTGCAATGGTTGGTGCATCAGCTGCTCTTGAAATATCCGATATTCCTTTTAATGGTCCTATTGCATGTGTAAGAGTTGGCAGGATTGATGGAGAATTAAGAATTAATCCTGAAATAGATGAATATTCGAAATGTGATATTAATATTATTGTTGCCGGTTCAAAAACTGGTATTGTAATGGTTGAGGGAGAGAGCAATATTGTAAGTGAAGCAGATATGCTTGAAGCAATATATTTTGGTCATGAAAAAATGCAGCCTGTTCTTGAACTTCAGGACAAGTTAAAAGATATTGCCGGAGTTTGTAAAAGATCTTTTATATCTCCTGAAAAAGATATGGTACTTTTTGAAAAGATAGAACAAATTGTTACTTCAAAGATAATGGAAGCTATTGTTATTCCTGACAAGATGGCACGTTCCAAAGCTCTTTCCATCATAAAAGAAGAAGCCATTGAAAATCTTGGCTCTGAGTATGAAGAAAGGAGAGATGAAGTTTCTGGTATTTATAGTGAAATCAAAAAAAAGATATCCAGAAATTTGATTTTGAAACAAAACATCAGGATAGATAAAAGGGCATTTGATGAGGTAAGACCTATTTCCTGTGAAACTTCTATTTTGCCGAGAACTCATGGAAGTGCATTGTTTACACGAGGAGAAACACAGGTTCTATGTATTCTGACATTGGGTTCAGGCAAATCAGAGCAACGTATTGATTCATTAGTTGGTGAAGAATTTAAATCATTTATGCTTCATTACAACTTTCCTCCATTTTCTGTTGGAGAAGTAAAGCGTGTAGGATCTCCAAGCAGAAGAGATATAGGTCATGGAACTTTAGCATTAAGAGCTTTAGATAAAGTATTACCTGAAAAAGAGGATTTTGATTATACAATACGTATTGTATCAGAAGTTTTAGAATCAAATGGATCTTCATCTATGGCAACAGTTTGTGCAGGCTGCATGAGTTTAATGGATGGTGGTGTTCCTATTAAAGCACCTGTTGCAGGAATTGCCATGGGGCTTGTAAAAGAAGATGATAAAGTTGTTATATTAACAGATATTTTGGGGGATGAAGATCATACAGGCGATATGGATTTTAAAGTTGCCGGAACCATGGAAGGCATTACAGCCTTGCAGATGGATATTAAAATATCTGAACTTTCAAAAGATCTTTTAAAGACTGCTCTTGAACAGGCAAAATCAGGACGTGTGCATATCCTTGAAAAGATGACTGATGTTAAAAAAGTGCCAAACAAAGACATATCCTTATATGCTCCAAAGGTTTATTCTGTTGAGGTTAAAAAAGATAAAATTCGTGATATTATCGGACCTGGTGGAAAAGTTATCAGAGCATTACAAAGTGAAACTAATGCCCAGATTGATATTGATGACTCAGGTATTGTCAAAATTTTTGCAGAAAACAGTATTGATGGTGAAAATGCTTTAGAAAGAATTATGGACATAGTATCAGAGCCTGAGGTTGGAAGTGTTTTTGAAGGTACTGTTGTTAAAAACATGGATTTTGGTGCTTTTGTAGAAATAAAACCAGGAGTAGAAGGACTTGTTCATATCTCTCAGTTAGCTAATTATCATGTGAAAAAAGTTTCTGATGTTGTAAAGGAAGGCGATAAAATTCAAGTTAAAATAATTGAAGTAACCAGAGATGGTAAAATTCGTTTAAGCCATAAAGTTCTTTTAGACAATAAAACAAAATAAATGCTCCCTTTTTATTTATTGCTTTTTTTTTGTTGTATATAAAATACAGGATTTGGTTATAGACTGGCACATAAATAATTTCACTATTGTTATCGGCAAGGAGATATATAACAGTATTATCTCCTTACCTTGTGAAAAATTTATTATGTGAAAGTTTATTATATACAGTATAAATAAAGTAACTGCACCAATTTTACTCTTTTCAGCATTACCTCTTATCTATTGCTTTTTGTTTCTTAATATTTAAACTGTACAATTTGTTTTATCAGTGGTAACAAAATAAATTTGTGAAAAAACCGATTAACATTCTGGTAATAAAAGAGAGTATTATTAATGACCCTGATAAATGCAAATAATATAAGTATAAGTTTTGGACAATCCGCACCCCTGCTTGACAATATTACTCTTAATATTAAACTGCGTGAACGTATTTGTATTTTTGGGCGAAATGGATCTGGGAAATCTACTCTGATAAAGTTGATTAAAGGCACAATAGAGCCTGATGCAGGAACAATTACACGTCAAAAGAACCTTCGTATTGAAGCTCTTGACCAAAATATTCCTGAATCTATTGAAGGGTCTATAGCAGATATTTTATCACAAAAATTAGGAAAGCAATCTAATCTCATTGGTTCACAAGATGTAAGCCATAAGGTTTTACAACTTACATCCCAACTTAATTTAAATCCATCTGACAAATATAATATTCTCTCAGCAGGAAATAAACTAAGAGTTCTTTTTGCAAAAGCCTTAATTAACAATCCTGATATTCTTTTACTTGATGAACCTACAAATCATCTTGATTTATCAGGTATTAACTGGTTAGAAAAACTCCTTATCAGTTTAAATAAAACTGTTCTTTTTGTATCCCATGACAGAATGTTTATAAAAAAAATAGCAACCAGGATTATTGAGATAGATATAGGCAATCTGTTAAACTGGTCGTGTGATTATGATACATATCTTATACGAAAAGAAGCTGACCTTGAAGCTGATGCAAAACAAAGAGCTTTGTTTGATAAAAAGTTATCTTCAGAAGAAAAATGGATACGACAAGGTATTAAAGCAAGGCGAACAAGAAATCAGGGTAGAGTACGTGCACTTATAAAATTACGCAATTTAAAGCAGAAAGAGAGGCAAAGACCTAAAAAAGCTTCTATTAAAATTCAGGATGCTGAAAGCCCCGGTAAAATTATTTTTACTGTAAAAAATATTAGTTTAAATTATCAGGAAAAAAAAGTTATAGATAGCTTCTCTACTATAATAAAAAGAGGAGATAAGGTAGGTATTATCGGGCCAAATGGTTCAGGAAAAACAACCTTAATTAAAATACTTACAGGTGAAATAACACCGGATCATGGCTCGGTACACACAGGAACAAATCTTACCATTGCTTATTTTGATCAGCATAGAACCCAGCTTGATTACAGTAAAAATGTTTTTGATAATATAAATGACGGTAATGATACGGTTATAATCAACAATATGTCCCGTCATGTAATGAGCTATTTAAGTGACTTCCTGTTCACACCAAAACGGAGCTTGACCCCTGTTAAGGTCATATCAGGAGGTGAGCGAAACAGATTATTATTAGCAAAAATGTTTTCACAGCCTGCAAATCTTCTTATATTAGATGAACCAACAAATGATCTTGATATACCAACGCTTGAGCTTTTGGAAGAACTTATTTCAGAATTTCCCGGTACAGTTCTTTTAGTAAGTCATGACCGTACATTTCTAAATAATATTGCAACAAAAACAATAGTTTTAGATGGCACAGGAAAAATTACAGAACATATTGGCACCTGTAATACCTGCTTTTTTCCTCAAAAGACTTCTAAAAAAATTAAAGTTTCAAAAAAGTCAAAGTCAAAGAATATCAGTAACAAACTCTCTTTTAACGATAAAAGAGAGTTGGAAAAGTTACCTGAAATTATAGAAAAACTTGAAAAAGAACAAACTTCTCTTTTTAATAAACTTTCTGAACCTGATTTTTACAAAACCAAAACAGATAAAATAGCTAAGATCAAAAACAGATTAAAAGAGATTGAAAAAAAGATTGAAACAGGTTATGCCCGCTGGGAAATCCTCGACAGGTGCATGCAAAACGCTAATTTATCCAATTTCTGCGTTAAAAAATAAATTTAATC
>DAOWNP010000077.1 GCA_030642545.1 Desulfobacteraceae bacterium
AAACCGCATCATTTATGTGTTTAATAAATAATTCCTGCATTTGTGGATGCATAAATGCTTCCGGTTCTTCTATACAAATTAGATTAATTTTACTATGAAATTCTTCACTTGGAAATTTTTCAATGTATTCAATTAATTCTCCGATGATACTCATTAAATTTGAATAACCTAAACCAAATTGTCCTTCCGGGATATTTAACCCTTTTTCAGTATATTCATATTTGATTAGATTATTCATTAACTTATCAAAATCCAAGTCAGAACTTAAATTCACTTTTAATCTATCGCTGTATTCAATTTTATCCAGTACATCATTTATAGATTGTGTATGAGATGTTGAGACTTGATTTGTTACAGTTTTATTTATTTTGGTAATTTCATCAGCTAAGATGTCCGTACTGTTTGATTCATACCTGTATTTAATTATTTTGTTAAATATTTGAGATAAGCTTGTATCACTTATAATTTTATTCGCGTTTATAATTTTAATTTCAATTAAATCATTTATTTTAAATCTATTATTATCAACCAATTTATCATCAGTGGAATAATAATTTATTTTAAAAGCTGTATCATCTATAAGTTCCAAAAACTTACGGAATAAAACTTGTTTTTCTTTATATTTTTCAATTAGTTTTTTTGCTTTTTCTTTAAATACAGCATCTTCTTTTATTTCATATTTTAATACTATTCTGAGTTCGTTTTGTGCAACATTCTCAATATTCATAAAAGGTATAATATTGGTAACTAAATCGTTACTGTTGCTACCAATTCCAATTTTGATTTCAAACTCGATAGTTGGCAATTGATTAAAACTATTTTTTTTGTATTGATCTAGAGTTATTGTTAAATATGAAAAGTTGAAATCATTGGCCTCAAAATTTTTACCATTAACGAGTAATTTTTCTAAAACCCTTGTGACGGTTGTTTTTCCAGAATTATTTTTCCCAACAAGCAGTGTTGTTGATGATGCAATATTTATATCTTTATATTCTTGGAGATTATCTTTTGAATCTACAAATTCAATGATATTATCATTTTCACCAAATTTTCTAAAATTGTTAATTTTTAGACTTTTAAGATACATCAATTACCCCTTAATTTCGGAATTTCGCTACTATCAATGACTTATTCTTTTTTTTAACAATTTAAAAATATAACATTATAATTAGAGGCAAAATTCTTCATAGCAAATATAACTAAATTGTTATTTTTTTAAAAAACCAATAAAAATATTACATTAATAATAAAACTGTTTTTTTTTATTAAACTGATAAAGAGGGCTGCCTGTCGATCGGAGATATACGTTTTAGTATTATCTCTGATCGATAGCCTTGTGCCAATTTTTAAAATTGGATAATTATGTGACAACCTTAGAATCCATTATAAACCAAAATTTATACCAGTCCCTGATCTATCATGGCATTTACCACTTTTGTAAATCCTGCGATATTTGCTCCTGCAAGATAATTACCATCTTCTCCGTATTCATTTGCAGCATCAAGACATGTTTTGTGTATATTTTTCATGATCGTTTTTAAGCGGTTATTAACTTCTTCTGCCGGCCAGTTGAGCCTCATGCTGTTTTGAGCCATTTCAAGACCTGATACTGCAACTCCGCCTGCATTAGATGCTTTGCCTGGTGCATATAAAATTTTCTTGTCAAGAAAAATATCAGCGGCATCTATGGTACAGGGCATATTGGCACCTTCACTTACAAGCATAATTTTATTTTTCATTAAATTTTGAGCATCTTTTCCATTTATTTCATTTTGTGTGGCACAGGGAAGAGCACAATCACCCTTGTGATTCCACAAAGGATTATAGTTTAAGGAATTGTCGTGTGGTGTATAAACTGCATCTTTATATTTTTCAACATACTCCTTTATACGTCCCCTTTTCATGTTTTTTATATATTTTACATGGGATAATTTTGAGGTATCTATGCCTGATGCATCATAAATATAGCCTGAAGAGTCAGACAAGGTATGAACTTCTCCTCCGAGCTCTATTATTTTTTCTGTTGTAAACTGGGCAACATTACCAGAACCTGAAACAAGGCACTTCTTTCCTTCAAATGTTTTGTTTTTTGTATTTAACATCTCTGCTGCAAAATAAACATTGCCGTAGCCTGTAGCTTCAGGTCTGATCAGACTTCCGCCCCATGCAAGGTTTTTACCGGTAAGTACTCCTGTAAATTCGTTTTTCAACCTTTTATACATTCCAAATAAAAAACCTATCTCCCTTGCCCCTACGCCTATATCTCCGGCTGGAATATCTGTGTTTTGACCGATATGACGAAAAAGCTCACACATAAAACTCTGGCAAAATCTCATTATCTCGTTATCTGATTTTCCCTTTGGATCAAAATCAGAACCACCTTTGCCGCCTCCCATAGATAGTGTTGTAAGAGCATTTTTAAAAACCTGTTCAAAAGCAAGAAACTTTAAAATACTCAAAGTAACTGAAGGATGAAATCTGAGTCCTCCCTTATATGGACCTATGGCACTATTCATTTCTATCCTGAAACCTCTGTTTACATGCACCTGCCCTGCATCATCCATCCAGGGAACTCTGAACAGGATTACTCTTTCAGGTTCGGTTACTCTTTCTAAAATACCCATTTTACGATATTGAGGATTTCGTTCCAATACAGGCTCTACAGTATCTATAACTTCCTGTACTGCTTGATGAAATTCTTTTTCAAGGGGATCTCTCTCTTTTATTTTTTGTAATATATATGACATAATAATTATCTCCTTTATTTTGAATTTTATAAGATTATAAACCCAGATATGCTGATTTTATTTTTTTATTTTTTATAAGCCCGTCTGAAGGTCCTTTGAAAATAATTTTTCCGTTTTCCATCACATAACCACGGAAAGAGACTTTTAAAGCCAGATTAGCATTTTGTTCTACCAAAAAAATAGTTGTGTTGCTCTCTTTATTTATTTTTTTTATTATTTCAAATATCTGTTTTACAATAATAGGTGCAAGTCCTAATGAAGGTTCATCCAAAAGAAGAAGTCTGGGTTTTGCCATAAGAGCTCTTGAAATAGCAAGCATCTGCTGTTCTCCTCCGCTTAAAGTTCCTCCTTTTTGATTTTTTCTTTTGGCAAGTATGGGAAAAAGGTTATAGAGGTATTCCATATCTTCTTTTATCATTTTTTTGTCTTTTCTTAAAAATGCCCCTAAATCAAGATTTTCAGATACAGTAAGATGCGGAAATATATGTCTTCCTTCAGGAACATGGCTGATACCCAAAGAGACAATTTGATCCGGAGATCTATTTCGTAAATCTTCCCCCATAAAGAAAATTTTGCCTGTTTTTTGTGGTATTATGGCTGATATTGCCATTAGAGTTGTTGTTTTTCCTGCTCCATTTGCACCAATTAATGCTATTATTTCACCTTCATATATTTCTATATTTACATCGGTTAACGCCTGAATGTTTCCATAAAAAACATTGATATCTTCCAGTTTAAGCATCAAAATCAAAATCTTCTCCAAGATATGCTTTAATTACAACAGGATTGTTTTGAATGGCATCAGGTGTTCCCGATGCTATTTTTTTCCCGTAATCTAAAACAAATATTTTATCACATAAATTCATTACAAATTTCATATCATGTTCAATTAAAAGGATTGAAATGTTTTCTTTTTCGCGGATCTCTTTTATAAGCAGACCAAGTTCTATAGTCTCTGCCGGATTCATGCCTGCTGCAGGTTCATCTAATAAAAGTAAAAAAGGCTCAGTTGCAAGGGCTCTTGCTATTTCCAGTTTTCTTTGTGCTCCGTAGGGAAGGGTGGATGCTTTTTCATTGGCAAAGTTTTCAATCCCTGTTTTTTTTAATATATTATAGCTATCGTCTACAATTTTTTTTTCTTCATTTCTTGTTTTTTTGAGTTTTAAAACAGATGCTATTATTCCTGCATGTGTTCTTACATGACGGCCTATCATAACATTTTCAAGTACGGTCATATTTTGAAAAAGCCTGATATTTTGAAAAGTTCTTGCCATGCCCTTTTTTGTAATAATATTGGGTTTTAATCCGCATATATTTTCTTTTTCTGTTTTTTGGGGGAGAGATGAAATAAAAATATCTCCTGATACTGGTGTATATATGCCTGTAATACAGTTAAAAAATGTGGTTTTCCCTGCTCCGTTAGGTCCTATTAAAGAGACAATTTCATTTTGAAATATATCCAAACTTATATTTTCAAGAGCTTTTAATCCACCGAAATTCATGGACAGTTTTGAAACTTCAAGCACAGGGTTCATCTCTGTTTTTTCCCACCTGAATCTGAAATTTTATAAAAGCGGCGTCTTTTTTTTATTATTCCCTGGGGTCTGAAAACCATCATAAGCACCATTGCTGCTCCAAAAACAAGCATTCTGTAATCAGAAAATGCTCTTAAATATTCAGGCAGTAAAATAAAAATAAAAGCACCTGTAATTACTCCAAAAATAGAACCCATACCACCTAAAACAATCAAAGATAGAATTATTGCTGATTCTAAAAAAGTAAAACTTGCCGGATTTATAAATGAAGTTTTTGCAGCAAATACAACTCCTGCCAGACCTGCCCAGGCAGCTCCTGTGGCAAAGGCATAAAGCTTTGTTTTTGTTTTGTCAATTCCCATAGCCTGGCAGGCGACCTCATCCTCTTTTAATGCTATCCATGCTCTGCCTATTCTTGAATCTTCAAGCCTGTTAACCACAAAAACAGTTAAAAAAACAAGTAAAATCATTATAAAATACATATAGGTGGTTGTTTCATATATTGACAGATTAATACCAAAAAAAGAGGGTTTGGGGATATTGGCTATACCGCTGGGACCAAAGGAAAAATCATTCCAGTTTTCTAAAATAAGCCTTATAATCTCACCAAACCCTAATGTAACAATAGCAAGGTAATCACCTTTTAATCTCAATACCGGAAAACCCAGTAAAATTCCAAAAAAAGCTCCGAGTAAAGCACCTATAGGTAAAGCCATGAAAAAAGTTATACCAAAATGATGATTCAAAAGAGCATAGCTGTATGCTCCTACTGCAAAAAAAGCTACATATCCCAAATCCAGGAGTCCTGCAAGACCAACTACAATATTTAATCCCAATCCCAAAACAACATACATAAGAGCAGATGTCATAATATTTGTCTGGTATATTGAAAAAACAAAAGGGAACGCAATAATTAAGCATAAAATCAAAACAATAGAAGATGTATAAAATTTGGGATTTTTAACTGTGTTTTTAAAAAAAGAGGAGGCTTTTGATTTTTTTTTATCTGAGCCATACTCTTTTTGTTTAAGCATGTAACGCCATAAAAAAGAGAGAAAAAAACTTGCGATTCCTATTAAAATCATATTTTTCCAACGCCAATCTATGGTTTTTTCATAAGTATTTACCTTTATTACTAATATAGGAAAGGTGAGAAACATAAACCAGGCAGACACAGCAATAGATTTTATTATTTCAGATAACTTAAACATTGGTTAAACCTTGGGAGCTGTTGATTTTCCTACCAAACCTTCAGGTTTGAATATTAAAATAATAACCAGCAGAGAAAATGCAAACAGATCTTCATAATCACTCGATACATATCCTGTGGCAAAGCTTTCTGTCCAGCCCAATACAAATGCACCAAGAGCTGCTCCGTAAATACTTCCTATTCCTCCGAGTACTGCTGCTGTAAAGGCTTTTATTCCTGCAACAAAGCCTATATAAAAATTTATCTGCCCTATGTGAGCGGCTATAAGCACTCCTCCTATAGCCGCTATGGCAGAACCAATAATAAATGTTATTGAAATAATAAAATCAACATTTATCCCAATCAGCATTGCCATTGTTTTATCTTGTGCTGTGGCTCTCATGGCTTTGCCAGTTTTTGTGAATTTAATAAGAAAGGTTAAAGCAAGCATTACAATAGCTGCAACTACAAAAATAACTATTTCTGAAGACCCAATTATATGTGCAACAGGTTCAATAAATTCAAAATCAGGTATAAGCTTTGGAAATCTGACAAAGTTGGATGTTTGAGCAAGCATCACATAATTTTGTAAAAATATTGACATCCCTATTGCACTTATCAAAGGAGATAGCCTGTGTGCGTTGCGCAATGGCTTGTATGCTATTTTTTCTATTGTAAAACCATAGGCAGCAGAATATATAATTGCAACAGCAGTTGCGAGTAAGAAAACTGTTATCTGACCAAAGCCCAGAAAATTAAAAACAGATGCTGCTATAAGTGCTGTAAATGCACCTATCATATATATTTCACCATGGGCAAAATTAATCAGCTCAATAATTCCATATACCATAGTATAACCTATGGCTATTAATGCATAAATACTGCCTCTTGTAAGACCGCCTAAAAAAAGTTCTGCAAAATATTCCATGTTTTTTTATAAAGCCTGTTTTATCTTAACAAAAACACCATTTTTAACCTGATACATAGAAAAACCAACGCCTATGGCATCTCCTTTGTCATCAAATTTTAAAATTCCCAATGGAGTTGCCACAAATTCTGTTTTTAATGCATTTGTCAGAGAATTATAATCTGTTGAACATGATTTTTCAATGGCATTTAAGATTGCAAGAACAGCTGAATATGCATTTAAAAAAAATGCACCGGGATCTTCGCCATAAACTCTTTTGTGATCAGAAACAGCTTTTAAAGCTATTGGGTTATTTGAAGTGTTTTTTGGGCCTGTTGCATAAACACCTTCAGCACTTTCTCCTGCAACTTTAATAAACGTATCATCTTTTACACCATCATCTGAAATAAAAATAGTTTTCATTCTTTTTTTCCGCATTTGTGTTATTATTTTTGATGCTTCAGGATGATACCCTCCAAAAATAACAGCTTCTGCTTTTTTTCTTTTTATTTTTTGAACTACAGCTGAATAATCAACAGCTCCGGGAGTTACTCCCTCATATAAAACAACCTGAGCAATTTTAGACTCTTTGATAAAATTTCTGGCGTATTCAGCAAGACCCTTGCCATAATCACCTTTATCATGCAGTACAGCTATTTTTTTAACCTTTAATATATTTATGGCAAAATCAACTTCAAGTTTTGCCTGAACATCATCAGGAGCTATTGTTCTGAAAAAGTTAGGGTAATTACCGCTTTTTGTCAGAGCAGGGTTGGTAGCAGATGGTGATATGACAACTATTTTAACATCTTTGTAAATACCTAATGCTGCTTTAGTTGCCCCGCTGCATATATGGCCTACTACAACATGCACCCCCTCTGATATAAGCTTTGTAGCTGTATTAACAGCTATTTCAGGTTTGCAGACATCATCTTCTGCAAGCAGTTTTATTTTTCTGTTATTTATTCCGCATTTTGCGTTTTTTTCATCTATTATCAATTTTGCAGCTCTTAGTGTGGGAATACCATATGAAGCAAGATCACCGCTGTGAGCACCTGCTATACCTATAATTATTGGCTCAGCTGCAATTGATAATTTTGCAGATGTAAAAAAAACAGTAAAGCCAAACAGAGCAAATATCAAAAAAAACAGTAAAAACCTGCTTTTAATTTTTTTTACCATCACCTTAATTTCTCCTTAATATTTTGTAATTTTTAAGTTTTAATCTTGTTATGCTGCATAAAACAGTAATTAAACAGATTTATAACAAAGACAATGAATCAGGGTTATGATTTTTGTAGTTTTTGTAAGCAGTTTTAAAATTTTTACATGCATAACAATAACAACATCCAAAAATACATGAATCATACATTCCTATATCTTTACTCACAACACATCCACATGCTTTTCGCTGTCCAGGATCTTTTTTTGATTTTATATCAATATTAAAAACTGACTTAATATATTTGTTATCTATACATTTACCAGGATTTATCCCAAATGGTACAAAATTATGATCTTCAGCACAACTGAAAATTTCCATGCCATTTTCTTTTGCAGAATTTACCATATGTGGTAATAGATCAAAAAGCATATTCTCATCTGGATCAAAAATAAAAAAATTAGTATCAGACAAAAGGCTGATACGTTTTCTGTTTTTTCTGTAAATGTTTACTATACTTATAACAGATCGGATAGTAAAGCCTTTAAGCATCTCTCCTATCATTTTATAATTTTTTTTATGAAATTTTATATCAGTTTTATTGCTGAAAACGATAGGGTCATAACGCCATATAACCTTTGTGTGACCTATTATGTCAGCAAGTTTTTTAAAAGTCTCAATAGATTTGTTGTATTTGGGTGAAAAGGGATCTAACTGTTTTGGATTATTCATTACAGTATATAAAAAATAAAATTTATATCCCAGTTTTGTAAGTTCGGGTAAATAAGGAATTAAAGGCAGGGGATTTCTTGTCCAGAAAACAATAACATCAACATTTTCAGGTTTTAAAGAAACAGTAGCTACCTGTTTTTTATTAAAGGGGTTTGGTACTGTGCAGTATCCTGCATGAATACGATTTATAAACCATTTAGAATAAAAAGCAGGAATATCTGTCCTGCGGCTGGCACTTATTATCATAATTTCCTGAAATTTTTATTTTCCAATTTATTTTATAAATTCAGAAACTGCTACAAAAGATTTTATAAAATTTAAAATACATTTTATTTATAAAGCAATCAATTTTATTTTTTCAAAATTTTTCCATAGTTTAATTGCTCATATATTATTGATATTTTTTTTACATATTGCTATATTGGGTATGTTTGAATAAAGGATGATTTTAGATAAAATGCTGTTTAAGTATAATCTTGAATTAAATATAGATAAATAAAATTGACAAAACAGAAAATTTTTGTTTTTTTAATAGTCTATTTTTAAAAAATTGAAAAATCTTATTTATTTTGTAAGGAGAATCATGGGAAACATTTCAGAAAAATGTGAAGGTTGTACAAAAATTGATGATAATGGTAATTGTATGGTTTATGCAGATCCTGTAAGTCAAATGAGATGGGTTGATGGTGAATCAAAGTTAGGGTGTGCCTTTAACGCTAAAAAATATACTACTGATAAAACACCAAAACAAAAAGTTCGTGTTGGTCAACAGAAACAGAAGAAAAAATAAAGAACAAGAAATTTTTAAAATTATTTGCTTTATAGAGTTCATTTAGTGAAAATCTATAAATATAATTGTGTATTATTAAGGTAAATTCTGTATGTTGTTAATTTTTTTAGTATATAAAGGATTTTTTTAAATGAACCCCCTGGCAAATGAACTAAATTTTATAATAGAAAAAGCTAATCCCCATATAATGGAGATGCTTTCTGATATTGGCAAAAAACTTTTTTTCCCTAAGGGGATTTTAAGTCAAAGTGGTGAGGCTAAACTAAAAGCTTATGATTTGAATGCTACAATAGGTATAGCAAAAGAAAAGGGTAATGTAATGTGCTTTTCTTCTGTAATGTCTATGATAGATGGTATTCTGCCTGAAACATCTTTAACCTACGCCCCATCTTTTGGAGTTTCTGATCTCAGAGACACATGGAAAGAGGCTCAAAAACAAAAAAAC
>DAOWNP010000297.1 GCA_030642545.1 Desulfobacteraceae bacterium
ATAAAAATATATAAATAAAAATATATAAATAAAAATATATAAATAAAAATATATAAATAAAAATATATAAATAAAATATAATATGGAGGGAAAATATATGGGTAAGGTAATAGGAATAGATCTTGGCACTACAAATTCATGTGTGGCTATAATGGAAGGTGGAGATGCCAATGTAATAACAAATCCTGAAGGAGGGCGGACAACACCCTCTGTTGTGGCTATTTCAGATAGTGATGAACGGCTTGTAGGTCAAATTGCAAAACGTCAGGCCATAACAAATCCAGAAAACACTGTTTTTGGTGTAAAAAGGCTTATAGGTCGTAAATATGATTCTCCTGAAATTCAAAGTGATAAAAAAGTTCTTCCTTATGAAATTGAAAAAGCGTCTAATGGAGATACCCGGATAAAATTAAGAAACATTGCACTGAGTCCTGCTGAAATATCATCTTATATTTTAGCAAATATCAAAAAAACAGCTGAAAATTATCTTGGTGAAACAGTTACAGAGGCAGTGCTTACTGTTCCTGCTTATTTTAATGACAGCCAGAGGCAGGCAACCAAAGATGCTGGTAAAATAGCCGGTTTAGATATCTTGAGAATAATAAATGAACCAACTGCTGCATCTCTGGCTTATGGACTTGATAAAAAAAGTGAAGAAAAAATAGCTGTTTTTGATCTCGGAGGCGGAACATTTGATGTTTCTGTTTTAGAGATAGGAGATGGTGTTTTTGAAGTAAAAGCTACTAATGGAGATACTCATTTAGGTGGTGAAGATTTTGATCTTATTCTTATCAATTATCTTGCTGATGAATTTAAAAAAGAGCAGGGTATTGATTTAAGAAATGATAAAATGGCTCTTCAAAGATTAAAAGAAGGGGCAGAAAAAGGTAAGATGGAGCTCTCTACTTCAATGGAGACAGATATAAATCTTCCTTTCATTACAGCTGATGCAAATGGACCTAAACATCTTAATATAAAACTTACCAGAGCCAAGCTTGAAGATTTAGTAAGTAATCTTTTAGATAAATTGGAAAAACCATGTGTTATGGCTTTAAAAGATGCAGGTTTAAGTACTGGTGATCTTGACGAAGTAATCCTGGTAGGTGGCATGACTCGTATGCCTGCTGTTCAGGAACGTGTCCAGAAAATTTTTAACAAAAAACCAAATAAGGGTGTAAATCCAGATGAGGTTGTAGCTATTGGTGCTGCAATCCAGGGTGGAGTATTAAAAGGAGATGTAAAAGATATCTTACTTTTAGATGTTACTCCATTATCTCTTGGAATAGAAACTTTAGGTGGTGTTATGACAAGACTTATTGAAAAAAACACCACTATTCCTACAAAGAAAAGTCAAGTTTTTTCAACTGCTGCTGATAATCAGCCTGCAGTATCAATTCATGTATTGCAAGGCGAAAGAGAGATCGCAACTGGTAATAAAACTCTTGGGCAGTTTGAGCTGGTCGGACTTCCAGCGGCTCCAAGAGGAGTTCCCCAGATAGAGGTAACATTTGATATTGATGCTAATGGTATCGTTAATGTTTCAGCAAAAGACCAGGCTACAGGTAAAGAACAGTCTATTTCTATCACTGCATCCAGTGGATTATCCAAAGATGAGATAGAAAAACTGATTAAAGATGCTGAGTTACATGCTGAAGAAGATAAAAAGAAAAAAGAGATAGTAGAGATTAAAAATACAGCAGATTCTCTTGTATACCAGACAGAAAAGACATTAAAAGAGCTTGATGAGAAAGTTGATGCAGAAACTAAAACCAATGTTGAAAATGCTGTTGCAAATCTTAAAAAAGCTATCGAAGATAATGATACTGATCGTATGAAAACCTTAAGTGAAGAATTAACACAGGTTTCACACAAACTTGCTGAAGCTATGTATAAGCAGGCATCAGCAGATGGACAAAATGCAGCAGGGGGTCCTGGAGCAGCAGGAGATGCAGCATCAGAGTCAAATCAAAAGCAGAAAGATGAAGATATTGTTGATGCTGATTTTGAAGAGGTAAAAGATAAAGATAAAGAGTAGCAGGGTAAGTGGGCTTAGTTCTGATTCTAATAATACAGTGATATCTAATGGCGGTATTATAATTAGGCCACAAAAAAAATAAGTTTAAATATTTATAAAGCCGGGGATGTATAAAAAACTTGTATGTTTCTGGCTTTATTTGTTTTTATGGATTGTAAATGTTTACAAGAGATAAAGAAATTTGAAAAAATTTATTATATTGTCCTTGATAATTTTTGTACTTTTTATTGCAGTTTTTTGTTCTTTGTATATACATATTTTAAATTACAGTCAAAAGGCAGAAACAAATAATTCTGTAAAAAAAATAATCAATCTTTCAAAAGGAAAATCTTTTGATGAAATTGCAGGAATTCTTGAAAAAAGCAGAATAATTTACGATAAAACCAGATTTATTATTTTTGCAAGGATAAAGGGGTATGACACAAAAATAAAAGCAGGGGAATATTTTTTATCATCTGCTATGTCTCCTTCTCAGATTCTTAATATTATTTCATCAGGAAAAGCAAAACTATACAAGATTACAATCCCTGAAGGTTACACAATAAAGCAGATAGCAAAGCTTGTAAAAAAAACAGGTTTTGATAAAAATAATGAATTCTTAAAATCTGCAAGAGATCCACTACTTGTAAAAAAGATGGGGTTTTCTGCAAATACATTTGAAGGATATCTTTTTCCTGACACCTATTTTTTCAATAAAAGCGTATCAAATGAAAAAATGATTTCAACCTTTGTAAACAGATTTAAAAAAATATTTACAAAGGAGTGTAAAAAAAGAGCTAAAAAAATTGGCTTTAATACACATGAAATAATAACTCTTGCTTCAATAATAGAAAAAGAGACAGCAATAGCAAAAGAGAGGGAAAAAATTTCATCGGTTTTTCACAGCAGATTAAAAAAAAAGATGCGGCTTGAGACAGATCCTACGGTAATATATGGTATTAAAAATTTTGATGGAAATATTACAAAAAAACATTTACAAGTAGTAACACCCTATAATACGTATAAAATAAAAGGGCTTCCACCAGGCCCCATAGCAAATCCGGGTAAAGCGTCTATAATGGCAGCTCTTTATCCAGACAAAACTCATTATCTCTTTTTTGTGGCAAAAGGAGACAAATCTCACTATTTTTCAACCACCTTAAAAGAACACAACAGAGCTGTAAGAAAATACCAGAAAAGAAAACAAAAAAGGTAGTTTTGTTTATAGAATAGTTTAATATATAAATCATTCCCTTCCCCGTTTCACTTTCATAAATATAATTTTCAGCCTTAAACCTGAAGAAAAACTTCATTTTGTAACAGCCACAGGTTAATCGATGGATTTAGATGCAAACCTTGTTTATACCAAAAATACCGAACTCAAATCCAAATCCTGATAATTGAAAAAATCCTTGAC
>DAOWNP010000187.1 GCA_030642545.1 Desulfobacteraceae bacterium
CCGATCTAAAATCACAAAAACATCAAAAGAGCCAGCTATTCCATCTGCTTTTGAGTTTTCAGATCGAACAAATCTAACTCTAAATCTATGTGCCTATTTGTGGAAGTTATTTCATCCACGTCCCTTATTCCTTCCGATTCTTTTTAAATATTTTTTTTATTTTTTCAAAAAAACCTGCTTTTTTATGAACATGGCAAAAATCATTTAAAGAAGCACTGCTTTTTAAAAATACTTCTATTTCAGTATCAGGGCACACACCTTTTACTGCAATCTTACCGCTTTTTTTGCATACTTTGGCATAGCAAATACCTTCCGGAACAGGAAAATCTCTTTTTGTTATATACATAGGAATATTGTTTATCAATTCCGCCCATATAGGCATGGCTGCTGAAGCACCTGATGAGAATAGTGATTTTTTTTTGTCAAAACCAACCCAGACAAGTGCTAATATATCCTGGGTATAGCCTACAAACCATGCATCATTACTTTGATTGGTTGTACCTGTTTTTCCAGAAACAGGGAAATTGATCCCTTTTTGCTTTAATGATTTAGCAGTACCACTTTCAACTACGCTTTTCAGCATTGATGTTATAATATAAGCTTTTTCGGGACTTGTAACCCTGTTTATTTCCATATGCCTCATTTGAAGCAGAACTCCTTTTGAATCAAAAACCTTTCGTATAGAAACAGGATAAGGCAAAATACCGCCTGCTGCAAAAGGACAATATGCCCTTGCAAGTTCTAATGGTATTATCTCATATGCCCCCAGAGCAAGTGAAGGATAGGCTTTTAAAGGTGTTGAAAACTTAAATTTTTTTGCTGTTTTAATAATCTTTTCAAGTCCTGTACCAATAGCTATATTTACTGTGGCTATATTTAATGATTTTGACAAAGCTTCTCTCATGCTAACTGATTTTTTTGATATTTTAGATGAGTTTTTCGGATGCCATAGCCTGCCTTCAATAACCATAGGCTCTATCTCATTTGACACGAGCGTTGAAGGAGAATATTTATCTAATGCAGCAAGATAAACAAAAGGTTTAAATGCACTTCCAGGCTGCAGTCTTGCTGAAGTTACCCTGTTAAACTGGCTTTGTCCATAGTCTCTTCCACCAACCATACCAAGAATATTTCCTGTTTTAGGAGAGATAACAATAATTGCACCCTGAAGCCTGTTTTGTTTATCATTTTTTAAAGATGGATTTTTTTCCTCCAAACGATTTAGTCCTGTTGCAAGTGCTTTTTCAGCAGCTCTTTGAACCTGCGTATCAAGAGTAGTATAAATAAAAAGACCAAGATCTGTAAGATCTTTTGTTGTATATAAATCCGATAACTGTTTTGCGAGGTATTGAGAAAAATAAGGGGCTTTTCTAACATATTTTTTAAAACCTGATGTAACAACAGGTTTTTTTACTGTATTATCAAGCATCTGTTTTGTAATCATTTTATTACTAAACATAGCCTGAAGAACAAAATCTCTTCTTTTTTTAGATCTCGCCATATTTTTATACGGAGAATAATAATTTGGAGATTTAATTAATCCTGCAATAACAGCAGATTCCTCTAAAGTTAAGTTTTTTGCATGTTTACCAAAATAGAAAACAGAAGCTTCATCAACGCCATTTATAGAAACAGCTCCTTTTTGTCCAAAATAAATTTCATTTAAGTATATTTCGAGGATCTCATCTTTTTCATACTTCAAATCAATGGATAGAGACAAAAACAGCTCTTTTATTTTCCTGACATAAGTTCTTTTGTGAGTTAGAAAAAAATTTTTTGCAAGTTGCTGGGTTATTGTAGAACCACCTTGTTTTATACTTAGGTGTTTTATATTTAAATAAAAAGCTCTTAATATACCTTTTAAATCTATTCCAAAATGAGAATAAAAATTTTTATCTTCAGCTGATATTACTGCATTTTTAAAATACTCAGGTACTTTTTTAATAGAAATCAGATGACGCTGCTGATAATCATTGCCAAAAAATCTGAAAATCTCTTCAGGTTCTATCTCTAACACAAAAACAGGTTCATTTTTATTAATATTTATTATTGATACAATATCCTGACCCTCTAAAATAATTTTTACAAAAAAACCTTTTCTTTTAAAAAAAGGAAGATCTATATCTTTTAAAAAAATCAATATTTTATCTGAAAAAAAAAGTACCTCCCCTTTTTTTTCAGGCATATAAGGAACTTCTTTATACAAAAGAGCCTTTAATTTCTCCTTAAACAGAGTTTTATTAATCTTTTGACCTGGATACATTAATGAGATATCAGAATAAACCGTTGTAGGCACTGACCATTTTCTACCTGTAAATTTTTTCTCAACTACATTGGAACAATACAAAAATATACCACCCAAACAAATACCTATAATAATACACACTATAAATATCACAAAAATAAGCTTTCTATATTTATTCATAAATAATACACTCAACAAGACTGTTAATAACCATATTTTTTGATATAAATCTTATTGCTTATTACATTTATTTGACTTTTTTTTTATAGTATGAAACGATCATCTTTGTTTTTTTATTCAAATTTTACCATATTTATTACATAACAGGAGTAAAAATATGTTACAAGCTGTTTTCATGATGGGTAGTCTTGGATTAGTTATAGGGGTTGTTCTTGCAGCTGCTTCAAAAGTTTTTTACGTTTACGTTGACCCCTTAGTCGAAGCAGTTGATGATGCTCTACCCGGTGCTAATTGCGGTGGCTGTGGATTACCGGGATGTGCTGCAAATGCTGAAGCTATTGTAGCTGGAACTGCTGCTCCAAACTCATGTGTTGCAGGTAGTGATGAACTTGCTGATCAAATTGCTCAGATCTTAGGAGTCAGTGTTGAAGCAAAAGAACCTGATATTGCAAAATCTGGATGTACATACAGCGTAGATGATGCAGAAACCAAATACCTCTATTCAGGAATTAATGATTGTCGTGCTGCTGATCTTCTTTTTTCTGGAATGAAAATTTGTAATATTGGTTGTCTTGGACTTGGCAGCTGTGTCAAAGCATGTCTTTTCGGAGCTTTAAAAATAGGAGAGAATGGGCTGCCTGTTGTAGATGAACTACTTTGTACAGGATGCGGAAGCTGTGAAAAAGCATGTCCTAAGGGCATAATTAATCTCTCATCTGTAACAAGAAGAATAATAAAAGAATATACTCTGAATAACTGTACTACACCATGCCAGCGAGCTTGTCCTGCAGGAATAAACATTAAAGATTATATAGCTCATATTGCAGATGGTAATTATACCGAAGCTATACAGGTAATTAAAGAGAGAAATCCTTTTCCAGCAATTATAGGAAGAATCTGTCCCAGGCCATGTGAAGATGAATGCCGCCGTAAATATATAGATGAGCCTGTTGCTATAAATTTCCTCAAACGTTTTGCAGCAGATCATGAAAAAGAAAATCAAAGAATTATTCCTTTTAAAGCTCCTGCTACAAACAGAAAAATAGCTGTTATCGGTGGAGGTATTGAAGGTCTGTCTACTGCTTTCTTCTCAGCAAGATTAGGGCATAGTCCTGTTGTTTATGAGGCTTCACCTTTTTTAGGCGGACTCCTTAGAACAGCAATAGCAAAAAACAGGCTCCCATCAGAAATTTTAGACTGGGATATTGCAGGAATTATAGAAACAGGGGTAATAGTAGAAACTAACAAATGCCTGTCTAAAGATATAACCATTCCATCTTTGTTTAAAAATGGATTCCAGTCAGTTTTTCTTGCCACAGGAGGGTGGGACAGCCGTCTTGCTAAAAATGAAGCAGACAAACCCAATAATGCTGTTTCTGGTATTATCCTTTTAATTGACCTGCTTAGGTCTTCCAAAATAAAATGTGGTGAAAACGTTGTTATTTCCGACAGCGGAAAACTTAGCTTAGATGCTGTTAAAGCATGTAAACAACAGGGAGCAAAAAATATTACTGTTATCTTTAGGGAACCTGAGAAAAGCTGTTCTTTAAATACAGATGAGATAAGCCTTATTACAAAAGAAGGAGCATCAATTATTTTTGGAACCGGAATAATTAGAATATTAGGTAAAGATGATAATATTACCAGTATTAAATGTATGGATTTAACAACAGACACCACCTGTAATGATATTAATGCAGATACTGTTATATTTTCATCAGGACGAATTCCTGAACTTATTTTTTCTCTTCAAAAAACAGATGAGTCTAAATCTTCTGAAACTAAAATTGAAACAGCACCTGTTTTATGGGAAGCTATATATCCTGCAAAAAAACCTGTTGATAATGAAAAACCTGGCTTTTTTGCAAAAAATGACACTCTTTCAGACTTTAATGCCGCTATAAAAGCTATTGCCGCAGGCAGAAGAGCAGCCGCATCCATACATCAGATTATGTATGGCATTTCTATTAAACATCCAGATAATGTAATTACACAAAACTGTGTAATTCAAAATGTATATGAGTTAGAAAATGTAAATCCAACACAACGCCAGATAATGCCTTTGAGTACTTTTTCAGAAATAGACGAAGGTGCTGAAATTGAAAAAGGTTTTACAGAAGATATGGCAAAAAAAGAGGCTGACAGGTGTCTTAAATGCGGACTTGTTTGCTATCAACAATCATAAAAATTATACAAGGATATGGAAATTACTCCATATCCTTAGGAACATGGACAAAACAATAAAATAATTTTATACATATTCTCATGGCAACTGAAAGAGCTATAGTTACAAAAGTAAGTTTTAATAAACAGACTGCATGGATTAAAACACAAAAAGCATCCTCTTGTGCGGCATGTGCTTCAAGAGATATGTGTCAAGGCAGCAGCGAAGATCAAGATATTGACATTGCAACTATAAACACTGCTTTAGCTAAAAAAGGAGATATGGTAATTGTAAAATTTTCATCTGCTGCATTTTACAAAGCAACCTTTCTTATTTACATAGTACCTGTTTTTTTTCTTATGGCAGGAGCAATAACAGGCAATAACCTATCTGTTTATACAACATTTTCTCAATCTACTGTTTCTATTATAGCAGCACTTCTGTTTTTTTTTATATCTCTTGTCTTTGTTACAAAAACAGGAAGAGCTATAGGTAATAAAAAAGAGTATCAACCTGAAATTATCAGAATCGTACCACATATAGCCAAAGACGAAGACCAGGGCGACAGGCGCATGCAAAACACCAATTTATCCAATTCCTGTGTTAGAAAATAAATTTGATCCTCGAAATACAACTAAGTATGCCTGTGGTCAAATCTATTTTCTGCCTTGAACACAGAAGAAATTTTC